>NZ_JBEXDZ010000243.1:0-9579 GCF_040606085.1 Streptomyces sp. NPDC005485
TGCCGGCGGCAACGTGAACGAACGGGGGGCGGCCGGTGCTCGCGAAAGCACCGGCCGCCCCCTTCGCGTACTACCGACTCCCCTGCCGCAGACGGGCGTTACTCCCCGTCATACGCCTCGATCAGCTCGCGCGAGCGCTTCACGTCGTCGGCGATGGCTTCGAGGAGCGCGTCGATGGATTCGAACTTGGCCATGCCGCGGACGTAGGCGAGGAAGTCGACCGCGACGTGCAGGCCGTACAGATCGAGGCCGACGCGGTCGATGGCGTACGCCTCTACGGTGCGCTCGGTGCCGTCGAACTGCGGGTTCGTGCCGACGGAGATCGCGGCCGGCATGGCCTCGCCCTCGACGTGCAGCCAGCCGGCGTACACGCCGTCGGCCGGGATCGCGGTGTGCGGGAGGGTCTCGACGTTGGCGGTCGGGAAGCCGAGTTCGCGGCCGCGCTGGGCGCCGCGCACGACGATGCCCTCGACGCGGTGCGGGCGTCCGAGGATCTCGCGGGCGCCCTCGACGTCGCCCTCGGCGACCAGCCGCCGGGTCATCGTCGAGGAGAAGGGCTCGCCGCCGCCCGCCTCACCGGTCACGTACAGGTCCACGATCTCGACCTCGAAGTCGTACGTCCGGCCCTGCTCGGCAAGGAAGTCGACGTTCCCGGCGGCCTTGTGGCCGAAGCGGAAGTTGGGGCCCTCGACGACGGCCCTGGCGTGCAGCTTGTCTACCAGGACCTTCACGACGAAGTCGGCCGGCGACAGCTTCGAGAACTCGGTGGTGAAGGGGAGGATGAGCAGCGCGTCCACGCCCAGCTCGGCCATCAGCTCCGCGCGGCGGTGGTGCGGCGCGAGCAGCGGCGGGTGGCTGCCGGGGCGCACGACCTCGCTGGGGTGCGGGTCGAAGGTGACCACGACGGAGGGGACGCCCAGCTCACGGGCGCGTTCCACGGCGTGCCGGATGATCAGCTGGTGTCCGCGGTGCACCCCGTCGTAGGAACCGATGGTGACGACGCTGCGCCCCCAGTCCTCGGGGATGTCCTCCAAGCCACGCCAGCGCTGCACTGTGACCGCTCCTTGTCGAACTCGAACCCGAACCCGTGTCCGTGTTTGCCTCTTACGCAGCTCTAAGGGTGCCATGCCGGGTGCGCTCGGCTTGCATCGGCATCACGCTGTGACGAGGAGCACGGCGAGCCCGGCGGAGCGGGATCAGGCGGGGACCCGGACCCCGGCCAGGTTCTCGATCATGCGACGGGTGCTCGGGCCCACCACCGCGGCCCACTCCTCGGGCGCGCCGGTCAGCCAGTGGGCCACGAGACCGGCGAAGCCGGGGACCTGCCGGGCCAGGTCGACCAGGCCGCGGTCGAAGCCGGTGGCCCCTGCCGGGGTGCGGACCAGGAGCAGTCCCGCGCGGTGCACCAACTCCCGGGTGTGCTCGGCGTCGTCGCCGCGCGCCGCGCCGTCCGCGGCCGCCCGCAGCAGGGCATCGAGGACCAGCGGGTCGCGCTCCTGCGCCAGCAGCAGTTCCAGCAGCTCCCGCCGCAGGGGCCGCGAGAGGCGGCTGCCCGGTGCGGCGAGGACGGCCGCGAGCGCCGCCCGTACCTGCGGAGGACGCCCCGCCAGCAGCCCGCTGACCAGCGGGTGCAGCACGGCGCGCGCGGCGGGCCCGTGCTCCTCCAGCACCCGGTCGACGTATGCAGCCACCGGCGTGGCGGCTTCCGGGCGCAGCTCCACGACTTCCCGTACGAGGCCCGCGACCCGGCGGGCGAGCGCGGGCGTGGTGACGTCGGCGAGGGCGCGCAGGGCCTCGTCCGTGTCCGGTCCCGGCCTGCGCAGCAGCCGGGCCCGGAAGGCGGCGAGGACCGCGTCGCAGTGGGTGGCGAGCGCGGCGACCAGCGGGCTCGCGGGCACCTGCGGGTCACCGGCCGCGAACCGTTGCAGGGCCGGTGGGAGATAGCGGGCGCGGGTGCTCGGATCGCGTGCGAGGAGGCCGAGCGCGCCGCCGTGCAGCGTGCAGTCGGCGGGGCTGGACAGCAGGGCGAGCGCCGCGTAGCGCAGCAGTTCGCGGTCGGCCTCCGTGCGTACGTGGGGCGCGGCCCGCAGCCCGTACGCCACCGCCGCCACGTGCCGTGCCGGACGCTCGTCGTGTGCCCACCGGTCCACCGCCCGGCACAGCGCCGAGGGTTCCTCCTCCGCGAGCACGGCCAGCAACTCGTCCCCGCGCCGGTGCGCACTCCCCACCAGCGCCTCCGTGAGATCGTCCAGCGCCCGCCGCCGATGCGCGTACAACAGCGCCTGCGCCGCCGTCGCCACGGTCGCGTCGGGCGTGGCGGGAAGCGGCCGCTCGTCGTCGAACCAGCGGGTGAGATACGGCTGTACGACAGCGGGGGCCGAGGCGAGAAGCCGGGCGACGGCGTCGAGGAAACGGGCGGGGTCGGCGGAGGGACGAGCGGCGGGAGCATGCCAGACCGTGAGGCCGGCAGGAGCTTCGGCGTGCTGGGGAGCCGAAGGGGCGAGGCAGTCGGGGTCGGCGGTGGCACGGTCGGCGTTCGCCGCGTGCCGAGCCGGGTCGGCCATGGCGCGTGCACCGTCCGCGGTGTGCCAAGAGGGATCGGCCGTCGGGCAGGCATCGGCCTCATGAGGGACGGGGCGGCCTGGGCCTGCCATGGCGCGGCCGGCATCCGCAGCGTGCCGGGCGGAGTCGGCGGCCGAGCGGGAGTTTGTCGGTGTGGTCGTTGTGCGGGGTGCCTGGTCGGCCAGCACTAGCCGCCTCAGCAGGTCGAAGCGTTCCGCCTGCGGCAGCGGGAGCGCCTCCCAGAACGGTGGGCCGAACTCCTCCGGTACGCCCCGGCCCTCCTCCCGCCATGTCACGATCCGCTCGGCGAGCAGCCGTAGGAGGCCGATGTACGCCGTCGCGTCGGGCACCCGCAGCAGGACGTCGCCGACCAGGTGGCCGGCCCACCAGGCGGGGTCCTCGGGCGGGGCGGGTACGGCGGGCCGCAGGGCGTCCAGGGCGTGGACGAGGTCCTCCAGACGGCCGGCCAGCGCCGCGGCACCCTGCTCCCGGCCCAGGAGGAGCAGGGCCTGCACGACGGGGCCGATGCGGTGGCGCGGGACGGGGACGGCCTGGGACGCGTACGCCCCGGACGCGAGCCGGGAGGCCCGGGCGCGGCGGCGGCGTGAGGCGGCGCTCGCAGTCGCCGGCCCGGCGCCAACTCCCCGCGTCGCCGCATCCCGGCCCCGGTGGACGAGGGAGTGCAGGGCCGCGTCCAGGTCCAGGTGTGTGCCCTGGATCCAGTCGGCGAGTTCCTCGTGGGCGAAGCGGTAGCCGTTTCCCGCGGGGACGAGGAGCCCCTCGGTGAGTACGGCGGAGGCCCAGCCGGTGGTGCCGCCGAACCGGCGTCCGGCCGCCGGCCCCCACGGGAAGACGGCCTCGAAGGAGGCGCGGTCCAGCTCGCCCTGCCCGGGCCCCAGCGAGCGGCGCGCCGCCGCGTGCACCTGGCCGGCGACCTGGGCCGCGAGGCGGCGTACGGCCGTGCCGCGCAGCCCGCCCGTCGCGGCGAGCCGTACCGCGACGCGCAGGCACATCAGGTCCAGGTGGGCGGCGAAGACCTCGTTCCGGCCGGGGCGTCCGGCGGGGCCGTCCGGCAGCGCGGCCCGTACCTCCGCCAGCAGCCGCAGCGTGAGCGGATGCCGGGCGTCGGCCTCGGCGAGCGCCCTTTCGGGAATCCCGTACCCGAGGCGCGCCCGTCGCGCCTCCTCCTCGGTCAGGTCGCCCAGCCACAGACAGGGCGGGAACGACCCGCTCGCGCACGGGGAGGGCACCGCGCCCCCGTCCCCGTGCAGCAGCTCGCGCGGGAACCCGGCCCCCGCCTGCTCCCAGTACTCCGCGCGGCACGCGACGACCAGCCGTGCCCCGCTCCCCCGCAGCCACTCGGCCGTACCGTGGGTCCACTCGGGCAGCCGGTGGGCGAGGGCGGGCGGCATCTCCTCGGGGCTGTCGAGGAGGAGCAGCAGTGGACGGCCCGCGTCGCGCGCGAGCCGTGCCAGGCGTTCGGGCCCGATGTCGCCGAGTTCGCCGCCGTAGCCGCCGACGGGCAGCACCCCCGAGGACGCCCCCGCGCCGTCGCCCGACGCCGCCACGATCCGCCCCGCCCGCTCCAGCGCCCTGACCGCCGCGTCCGCCACGGACGCGTCCGTGTCCCTGAGGTCGGCCCCGCGCAACCACAGGGTCGGCGCCGGTGCCGCGCCCCGGGTGCGGCGCGCGGCGAGGGCCACCAGTTCCGTCGTACGGCCGCTGCCGGGCGGGCCGACCAGCCCGAGGACGGCGGCCGGGCCGTTCTCGAAGGCGGTGAACTCCCTTACGGTGTCGGCTCGTTCGACGAGCCCCGACGGCGCCGCCCCTGGTCCGTCCGAGCCCACGGACGTCGCCGTGAGTTCCAGGATCCCCGCGAGGTTGAGGTCGGCTCCGTACGCCGGCACGGTTGCCGCGTTGTGGTCGAGGACCTCGCGGAGTGCGGCGCCCCGCAGCGGGACGGCGAAACCGGCCGCCCGGTGGCCGTTGTGCAGCGCGGTGCCGAGGACGGCGACGACCGCCCCGGTAGCGGCGTCCAGGACCGGCCCGCCGGCCGCTCCGCCGCCCAGCCGCAGCGCGTCGGTGCCGGCCGTGCCGATCGCCAACTCCAGTGCGTGGTCCACGAGATGGAAGCGGTCGGTCGCCGTGTACGTCACGGTGGACGTGCCGAGGACACGGGCCTCGCGCCAGCCGCCCGCGGCGATGCGTACGTACGCACCGGTCTCGGCCCCGTCCCGCACGGTGACGGGGAGCGGGTCGAGGCCGAGACCTTCGGTGCGCACGAGTGCGAGGTCGCCGTCCGGCAGTGCGGTGACCGCGTCGGCGCTCACCACGCAGGTGCGGTCGCCGGGGGCGTGCAGGACCAGCCGGGCGAGTCCGTCGACCGCCTCGTGGCTGGTGAGAACCGTGCCGTGGTGGTCGACGGCGAAGCCCGTGCCGCGCGGGCGTCCCGCCAGGTCGCAGATGCGTACCAGGGGCTCGTGCCGCGTGTCCCGGGTGTCGTCCGGTGCGTACCGGTTCCCGGTGCGCGGGCCCCGTTCCGCCATGGTCGAACCTCCCCGCCGTGCTCCTTCCTCCGAAGGTAGGGGCGGGGTGATCAGCGGGACAGATCGCGTGGCGAACGCGCCCCCTTCCGCTCCCGCGGTTCACTCCGAGCGCCTGCCCGATGGGGTGAATCAGGGCATGCGGATGGATACAACCTTGGGTGGGGGAACCGAGGGGGGACCATGGAGCGGCGGGCACGTTCCCCGTGACCGCCGCTCCACGGGCAGCACTTCAGGCAGGGCTCAGGCCCCGAACACGGCGAGGCTCTTCGCCTTGCCCTTCTGTTCCTCCACCAGCGCCAGGAAGCTGCCCGCGGCGTCGAAGACGGCCACGGCGCCCTTGCCCGCGTAGACCTCGGGCATCTCCAGGCGTACGCCGTTGAGGAGGAGCCGGGCCCGCCTGGTGTCGACGTCCCAGCGGGGGAACGCGGCGGTGGCGGCGTCGGCGATCGGCATCACGGTCAGCTCCTGCTGGAGCTGGTCGAGGGTGCGCGCGGAGTCGAGCTTGTAGGGGCCGACCCGGGTGCGGCGCAGGGCGGTCAGGTGGCCGCCGACGCCGAGGTCGGCACCCAGGTCACGGGCGAGCGCCCGGATGTAGGTGCCGGACGAGCAGACCACCGAGACGACCAGGTCCAGGACGGGGGTGCCGTCCTCGGCAACGGCGTCACGCATGTCGTACACCGCGAAGGAGGAGATCTTGACCGGGCGGGCCGGGATCTCGAATTCCTCGCCCTCGCGGGCCCGCTTGTAGGAGCGCACTCCGTCGATCTTGATGGCGCTGACCTTGGACGGCACCTGCATGATGTCGCCGGTCAGCTTGGCGATGCCGGCGTCGACGGCATCGCGCCGCACGCCCGACGCGTCCGTGGACGACGTGATGTCGCCCTCCGCGTCGTCCGTCAGCGTGTTCTGCCCGAGACGGATCGTACCGAGGTACTCCTTCTCGGTGAGGGCGAGGTGCCCGAGGAGTTTGGTGGCCCTCTCCAGGCCGAGGACGAGGACGCCCGTGGCCATGGGGTCTAGGGTGCCCGCGTGGCCGACGCGGCGGGTCCTGGCGATCCCGCGCATCTTGGCCACCACGTCGTGCGAGGTGAAGCCCGACGGCTTGTCCACGATGACAAGCCCGTCGGGCGTCCGGTTCTTCTCGGTCATTCCGCGGCGTCGCCGTCCGTCTCGTCGTCCTCGCCCGGCTTCTTGTACGGGTCGGCGTCACCCGCGAAGGTGGCGCCCGCGGAGACCTCGCGGACCTTCTCGTCCGAGGCCCGTGCCTTGTCGAGCAGGTCCTCGATGGTCTTCGCGGTGTCCGGCAGGGCGTCCGCGACGAAGGTCAGGGTCGGCGTGAACTTCACGCCCGCCGCCGCCCCCACCGCCGAGCGGAGCACGCCCTTGGCGCTCTCCAGGCCGGCGGCCGCGGCCGCCCGCTCCTCGTCGTCCCCGTACACCGTGTAGAAGACGGTCGCCTCCCGGAGGTCCCCGGTGACCCGGGTGTCCGTGATGGTCACATGCGAGCCGAGCCGCGGGTCCTTGATCCCGCGCTGCAGCTTCTGGGCCACCACCTCTCGAATGAGGTCCGCCAGCCTCTTAGCCCGCGCGTTGTCGGCCACTGGTCCGTCTCCCTCGTTCTTCCTGTACCAAGTGCTGCGTACTACAAGTGCTGCGTACTACGTTGTCGGTCACTCGTCGTCGTCGCCATGGAAGCGCCGCCGTACCGACAGCAGCTCGATCTCGGGGCGGCCGGCGACCAGCCGTTCGCACCCGTCGAGTACGTCGGTCACATGTCCCGCGTCGCCGGAGACGACCGCCAGGCCGATACCGGCCCTGCGATGCAGATCCATGTGCTCGACCTCCGCCGCGCTCACCGCGTACTTGCGCTGGAGCTCGGCCACGATCGGGCGGACGACGGAACGCTTCTCCTTCAGGGACCGTACGTCGCCGAGAAGGAGGTCGAAGGACAGAGTCCCCACATACATGTGTGATCCGGATGTCCCGCCGGTACGGGATAGACGCCCTGCCAAGGCTCTTGGCAGGGTCATCAGAACCGTACAACGAACGGCCGGGGCCGATCGACGGAAATTACTCTCCGCCGACCGGCCCCGGACCGGACCGATACTCGGATACCGAGTGGACCGCGCTCTACGAGCGGGGCTTCTCGCGCATCTCGTACGTCGCGATGACGTCGTCGACCTTGATGTCGTTGAAGTTGCCGAGGTTGATACCGCCCTCGAACCCTTCGCGGATCTCGGTGACGTCGTCCTTGAAGCGACGCAGACCGGAGATGTTGAGGCTCTCCGCGATGACCTTGCCGTCGCGGACGAGGCGCGCCTTGGTGTTGCGCTTGACCTCTCCGGAGCGGACCAGGACACCGGCGATGTTGCCCAGCTTGGACGACTTGAAGACCTCGCGGATCTCCGCCGTGCCGAGCTCGACCTCCTCGTACTCCGGCTTGAGCATGCCCTTGAGGGCCGCCTCGATCTCCTCGATGGCCTGGTAGATCACCGAGTAGTACCGGACGTCGACGCCTTCGCGCTCCGCCATCTGCGCCGCGCGGCCCGCAGCGCGGACGTTGAAGCCGATGACGATGGCGTCGGAGCCGGTCGCCAGGTTGATGTCGGACTCGGTGACCGCACCCACACCGCGGTGCAGGACGCGGATGTCGACCTCGTCGCCGACGTCGAGCTGGAGCAGCGAGGACTCGAGAGCCTCCACCGAACCGGACGCGTCGCCCTTGATGATGAGGTTGAGTTCCTGCACCAGGCCGGCCTTGAGGGCCTCGTCCAGGTTCTCCAGGGAGAACCGGACGCCACGCCGGGCGAAGTTGGCGTTGCGCTCGCGCGCCGCGCGCTTCTCGGCGATCTGACGGGCCGTGCGGTCCTCGTCGACGACCAGGAAGTTGTCGCCGGCACCTGGGACGTTGGTGAGACCCAGGACCAGGACGGGGGTCGACGGACCCGCTTCCTCGACGTTGTTGCCGTTGTCGTCGAGCATCGCCCGGACACGGCCGTACGCGTCGCCGACCACCATGGTGTCGCCGATGCGCAGCGTGCCGCGCTGGACCAGGACCGTCGAAACGGCACCGCGGCCGCGGTCGAGGTGGGACTCGATCGCAATACCCTGCGCGTCCTGCTCCGGGTTGGCCCGCAGGTCGAGCGAGGCGTCCGCGGTCAGGACCACGGCCTCCAGCAGCTGGTCGATGTTCAGACCCTGCTTGGCGGAGATGTCGACGAACATCGTGTCGCCGCCGTACTCCTCGGCCACCAGACCGAACTCGGTGAGCTGACCGCGCACCTTGGTCGGGTCCGCGCCCTCGACGTCGATCTTGTTGACCGCGACCACGATCGGCACGTCGGCCGCCTTGGCGTGGTTCAGCGCCTCGATCGTCTGGGGCATCACACCGTCGTTGGCCGCCACCACGAGGATCGCGATGTCGGTCGACTTGGCACCACGGGCACGCATGGCGGTGAACGCCTCGTGACCGGGGGTGTCGATGAAGGTGATCCTGCGCTCTTCACCGTTGACCTCGGTGGCGACCTGGTACGCGCCGATGTGCTGCGTGATACCGCCGGCCTCGCCCGCGACGACGTTCGTCTTGCGGATGGTGTCGAGGAGGCGGGTCTTGCCGTGGTCGACGTGACCCATGACGGTGACGACCGGCGGACGGACCACCAGGTCTTCCTCGTCGCCCTCGTCCTCGCCGAACTCGATGTCGAAGGACTCGAGCAGCTCGCGGTCCTCCTCCTCGGGGCTGACGATCTCGAGGACGAAGTTCATCTCGTCCGCGAGGAGCTTCAGCGTCTCGTCGGAGACGGACTGCGTGGCAGTGACCATCTCGCCGAGGTTCATCATCACGCCGACGAGCGACGCCGGGTTGGCGCCGATCTTCTCGGCGAAGTCGGTGAGCGAAGCACCGCGCGACAGGCGGACGGACTGTCCGTTGCCGCGAGGCAGCATCACGCCGCCGACCGACGGGGCCTGCATGGCCTCGTACTCCTGGCGCCTCTGCCGCTTCGACTTGCGACCACGACGCGCGGGACCACCGGGGCGACCGAAGGCGCCCTGTGTGCCACCACGGCCACCGGGACCACCGGGACGGCCACCGAAGCCGGGACGACCGCCGCCGCCACCGCCGGGACCACCGGGACGACCGGCGAAACCGCCGCCACCGCCACCGGGACCGGCCGGACGACCGGCGAAACCGCCACCGCCGCCACCGGGACGACCGGCGAAGCCGCCGCCACCCGGACGACCGCCGCCGCCACCGGGACCACCGGGACGACCGCCGCCGCCACCGGGACCGCGGCCACCGGGGCCGCCGCCGGGACGCGGGCTACCCGCAGCGGGACGCTGCGGCATCATGCCGGGGTTGGGACGGTTGCCACCGGGGCCACCGCCCGGACGCGGAGCGCCGCCCTGCGGGCGGGGCATGCCGCCGGGGGTCGGACGGGCACCGCCCGGACCGCCCTGCGGACGCGGAGCG
>NZ_JBEXDZ010000244.1:0-9357 GCF_040606085.1 Streptomyces sp. NPDC005485
CGCCTGGCCGTGTTCGACAGGCGCACACGGAAGGTGTACCGGGCATACCCGGTGTCCTTCGTGGCCGCTTCTGTCGTCATGCATCCGAACCTACTTGGGAGGACTGACAGTTGAGAGTTCTTGATCATTGTGGGCGGCATCACCGCTGTGCGGGGCGGACACCGGATCGCCCTGACGGCGGTCCGGCTACCCCTGCCCTGCTCCGCAGGAGTCCGACTCCTCCCCGGCCTGAAGACCGGGGCATCCTCGGAGGAACCCGGTGAATCCATGAGTGGGGCCGTCGGTGGCGAGGTCCGACTCGCCGACGACGTGGTTGCCCTGCACGTCGGTTGCCCGGCTGGAGTCGCCCAGCGTGCCGAGATCGGTCATGGTGTGGGCGCGCAGGTCGTAGGCGAAGGCGTGTTCGGCGGCGTTGCCGCTGGTCTGTGAGCTTCCGACGACGGTGTGGCCGTCGATGGCGGCCGCCGCGCTGCGGGTGCCGCCCAGGGTGCCGAGGTCGTGCACGGTGTAGTGCACGGAGCGCGCCGTCGGGTTTGCCGGCGGGGTGTCAGCCGCGTAGGCCGGAGCGGTGGCCGCGGTGAGCAGGCCCGCGGCCACCAGAGTCCAGGCACGTAAATGTCTGCGCATGTTGCCCCCCTGAAACGATCGGTCGTAGCGAACGGTTCGGCAGACGGCTGTGCCTCCCCAGGCACGGGCCGACCGGATGCTGCACAGCCTTCACTTCTACCTCAGTTCCGATCGGCCAGACAGGGGGCGGTCGGCCACAGGTGGCAGGCAGGTGAGTGCCCGTCAGGGCCCGGGGATGCTCACCTCGCGCTGTTCATGAAGTGCCGACGGGCTGCGGGTCGGTGCGGGCCTGTTCCACCGCGGCCGCAAGGGCTGTCGGGCCGGCGGGGTCGAGGAGGGCGTGCACGTGGCCGTCGGGGCGGACGATCGCGGCGATCGGCTTGTTGCCCAGTGCCCGGGCGAGCGGCCCGTGGGTGGGCGGGCACTCGATGACCGCGGCCCGGTCGCCGAGGGCCTGTCGCACCTGCGTGCAGGTGTGGTTCCAGTCGGCGGGGCGGTGGCGGCCGGCGTGCAGGAGGACGGTGTAGGTGTCGGCGGCGGCTGTGGTCCAGCCGTGCGGGGCGCCGGTGTCGGCGCCGAGCAGGACGGGGAGGCGGGCGCCGGGCTGGAGGGTGGTGCGGGTGCGCCGGGCGGTGGGGGTGGCCGGGTAGGTGACCTCCAGCTGGGCGATCTGGGGGGAGAGGTAGCGCTGCAGGAGTCCGGTGCGGCCGGCGGTGCGTACGGCGGCGTCGCGCAGGGCGAGCTGTGCGGGGTGGGTCAGCATGCCCCAGCGGGTCTGCAGGGAGGTGGTCTTGGCGACTGCGTGGACGGCGGGCCGGCGTTCGGCGTCGTAGCTGTCCAGGGCGGATTCGTGCAGGGTGCCGCGCAGGACGCCGGCGAGTTTCCAGCCGAGGTTGGCGGCGTCCTGCAGTCCGGTGTTCATGCCCTGCCCGCCGGCCGGGCTCATCACGTGCGCGGCGTCTCCGGCCAGCAGGGCGCGGCCGCTGCGGAAGCGTTCCGCGGAGCGGACATGGACGCGGAAGACTGCGCTGAAGCGCAGTTCGCCCAGGGTGACGCCGCCGGGGCCGCGTTCGCTCAGCACGCGTTGGAAGAAGTCGCGGGAGGGTTCGGTTTCGGCGAGTTCGGGCGGCACGCTGACCGCGACCCGGTGCACGCCGCGTGCGACGGGGGCCAGCGCCATGCCGCCCTGGGCGGTGTAGCAGTAGTGGACGACGTCGGGGGGCAGGTCGCCGGACAGCTGCGCGTCGGTGATGGCGAAGTTGACCGGCAGCTGCGCCCCGGCGAAGGCGATGCCGAGCTCTTTTCGCACGGTGCTGTGCGCGCCGTCCGCGCCGATGATCCAGGAGGCGTCGATCTGTTCGCTGGCGCCGCCGGGGAGTTCGAACGTGGCGTGCGCGCGCGGGCCCGAGGCGTCCAGCGCGGTGAGGCGGGCGCCGCGTTCGACCTTGCCGCCCAGCTCCTGGAGGCGGGCTTCGAGGACCGCCTCGGTGCGGTCCTGGGGGATGCCGAGCGCGAAGGGGAAGGGTGTGGTGTCGAGCCGGTCCAGCCATGCGGTCGCCAGGTGCCGGTTGTTGGAGAGGTAGGAGACACCGCGGACCTTGAAGCCCTCGTCGAGCAGTTGGTCCGTCACGCCGATACGGCGAAGGAGTTCCAGCGGGCGAGGCCAGATGGTGGTGGCCCGGGAATGCGCGGTGTGCCCGCGTGCGGCATCGAGAATCCGTACCGGAATTCCTTGCTGAAGGAGTTCGCAGGCAAGGACAAGGCCGACCGGACCGGCACCCACCACGACGACTGGTTCGTTCACGGAAAGAGTCCTGTTCGTTTGATTCGCATGGCTGATCCGCATGGCTGATTCGCATGGCGCGGACGGGGTGTGGGACGTCACCTCACGCTAGGCACGGGGCCGGCGGGGCGGAAGGATTCCGGCTGCAAGACAAGTCCCGGTGTTTCCAAAGTGACATCGCGGGCTGACCCAAGGGGGAATTCTCAACATCCTTGCCCGGCCATAGATTTGGCTGTGCCTCTTCGCACTGCGCCCAAATTCCCTGCCAGTGAAATTGCGGCGCCTCCCCCGCTTGTGAACGCGACAAGTGTTTCTGCGACCCGACAAGGATGCTGATGAAGGACACACCCCCCTCCGCCGCCCGCCACCCGGTGATCACTCTCACCGCGGTGGTGCTGGCCTCCCTGCTGCTTCCGATCTCCCTGACCGGGGCGTCGGTGGCGATGCCCGGCGTGGCGGCCGACTTCCACAACGGGCTCGCCGCCGGACAGTGGATCGTCAACGGCTACGACCTCACGTTCGCCAGCTTCATGCTCGCGGCGGGTTCCTTCGCCGACCGCTTCGGCCGGCGCAAGGTGTTCTTGACCGGCATCGCGCTGTTCGCGCTGTGCTCACTCATCTCGGCGCTGTCCAACGGCATCGTGCTGCTGGACATCGCCCGCGCCGTCGCCGGCGTCGGCGCCGCGGCCGTCCTGACCTCCGGCAGCGCCCTGCTGGCCCAGGTGTTCGACGGTCCGGCACGCGCCAAGGCCTTCGGTGTCTTTGGTACCGCGGTGGGCATCGGCATGGCGTTCGGGCCGTTCGTCGCGGGTTCGCTGTCCACCAACTTCGGCTGGCGTTCGGTGTTCCTGGTTCCCGCGATCGCCGGCGCGGTGGTCGTCGCCCTGACCGTGTTCCTGCCCGAGTCGCGTGACCCGCAGGCCACCCGCGTGGACTGGGCCGGCACCTTCACCTTCAGCGGCGCGCTGGCCGCGCTGATCGCCGCCCTGCTCGAGGGCTCCCAGCTGGGCTGGGCCTCCCCCTTCAACATCGCGGCATACGCGGTGTTCGCCGTCCTGCTGGTCGCCTTCGTCTACGTCGAACGCCACCAGGAACGCCCGATGTTCGACCTGAAGCTGTTCAGCCAGCCGCAGTTCGTGTCGCTGTGCGTCGGCGTGGTCGCGCTGGTCTTCGCCTTCACCCCGCTGCTGGTGTACCTGCCCACCTACCTGACCGCGGTCAAGGACCAGAGCACCATGCACGCCGGTGTGGACATGCTGATGCTCACCGTTCCGACGATCTTCTTCCCGATGATCGCCGGTGCGCTGCTGCGGTGGATCCCGGTGCGCCACATGGTCACCGCCTCGGTCGCCCTGACGGCCATCGGCGCGGCCTGGCTGACGGTGCTGAGCCCTGATGTGAGCAACTGGGCGGCGCTGGGCCCCTTCGCGGTCATCGGTATCGGCATCGGTGTGTCGTTCGGTGTGATGGACGGCGCGGCCGTCTCCAGTGTGGACGCCGAGCGGGCCGGCATGGCCGCCGGAATGTTCAACACGATGCGCCTGGCCGGCGAGGCCATCGGCATCGCGGTGGCCGGCACCCTGCTGGCGACGTTCACCCGCCAGCAGATCGGCAGCAAGCTCGACGCCTACCCCGGGCCCTACGGGCACCAGCCGGGCGCCCTGGCCGACGCCCTCAACCAGGGCCAGCTCAGCGGCCCCACCGACACCGTGCCGGCGGCTTCACGCGCCGCCTTCCACCAGATCGGCGCCGACGCCTTCACCTCCGGCCTGCACCAACTGCTGTGGATCCTGGCCGCGTTCGCCGCCGGCGCCACGCTGCTGGTGGCCGTGGTGGGCGCCAAGTCCCGCGCGGCTGCCGCGGCGCAGGCCGAGCAGACCGCACCCGATCAGGCCGAGGCCGACACCAACGTGCCCGTCGGGGCCTGAGCACCAACTCCCCCGCCCCACAACACCCTTCACGCCCTTTACGCCCTTCACGCCCGATGGCCGGGCCCCCTTCGACGGGAGAAATCAGCATGACGAGCGAAAGCGTCCGCGCACCGGGGCGCGTCGCGGTGGTCACCGGGGCGGCCCGCGGGATCGGTGCCGCCACCGCCCGCCGGCTGGCCACGGCCGGGCACGCGGTCGCCGTCGTCGACCTCGACGAGAGCAACTGCCACACCACCGTGCAGGCGATCCTCGACGCCGGCGGCCGCGCCATGGCGGTGGGCGCCGATGTCAGTGACGAAAAGCAGGTCGAAAGCGCGGTGGAGCGGATCGCCGAGGAGCTGGGCAGCCCCGGCATCCTGGTGAACAACGCCGGAGTGCTGCGCGACAACCTGGTGTTCAAGATGTCGCAGGCGGACTGGGACACCGTCCTCGCCGTGCATCTGCGGGGCGCGTTCTTGATGAGCCGCGCGGTCCAGCGGCACATGACGAAGGCCGGCTGGGGCCGGATCGTCAACCTGTCCAGCAGTTCCGCGCTGGGCAACCGCGGCCAGGCCAACTACGCCGCCGCCAAGGCGGGCCTGCAGGGTTTCACCAAGACGCTGGCCATCGAACTCGGCCCGTTCGGCGTCACCGTCAACGCGGTGGCACCCGGATTCATCGCCACCGACATGACCGCCGCCACCGCCGAGCGGATGGGCCTGAGTTTCGAGGAGTTCCAGGAGTCCTGCGCCGCGCAGATCCCGGTCCGCCGGGTGGGCACCGCCTCGGACGTCGCCGAAGCCATCGCGTTCTTCTGCGGGCAGGGTGCCGGCTTCGTCTCGGGCCAGGTCCTCTACGTCGCCGGCGGCCCGCTGAGCTGACGGGCGCTCCCGTCACACGGCCGCCCGGCCTCCCCCCACTCCCCTCCCCATTCTCATTGTCATTCTCCTAAGGAGTTCTTCCATGCCCGAACTGACCACCGACCGCGTCCAGGACGCCTTCATCGCTCTGGCAAGCGGTGACCGGGACAAGATGCTGGAGTACTGGGACGAGAACCTGCGCTTCGAGATCCCCGGCAACCACGCCCATGCCGGATGGCACGAGGGCCTGGATGCGTTCCTCGGCTTCCTCGGGACCGTCGGGAAGCTGTCCGCCGGTAGCTACCGGGCGGAGAACGTGACGATCATGGCCAATGCGGCGGACGGCTACTCGGTCGACGTCAACAAGAACTGGGCGCTGCGCGCCGGCGCGCCCTCCGATTCCACCTCACCGTACGACCTGCTCGACGTCACCGCGCTGCACCTGCTGCGCTGGCGTGACGGGCGGGTCGTGGAAGGCCGCGGCGTCATACTCGGCGACGGCGCGGCCACCTCGGCGCTGTGGTGGTCGCCGCTGGACGCGCAGGGAAACCGCACCGCTGCCGCCTGAACCCCTCTCCCCGGCGCTCCTTCTCCCGGTTCTCCCGGTTTTCCAGAAACCCTCCCTCGACTGCCGGCGGCCCCCTTGGCCGCCGGCAGTCGCGCGCTGCGCCCCCGGGGCGCGGGAGGATCAGGTGTTCTCGCGGCTCGTGTCAGCGCCGGGAACTAGATGATCAATTCCAAGGGATGCTTGCGGAGGGTGTGGGGTGGGCGGCGGCTGACAGCGGCCATCAAGAACTCCCCACGTACGGCCAGATCGGTGAGTAACCGTGCGTGCTTGCGGGATGGTCGCTCGCACCTGGGTCAGACCGCCGACGGGCTGGGCATGAATGCGCCTGAGGACTACAGCAGTTGAGGAGGGGGCAGTGAGAGGGAGACCACAGTTGTGGGTGGTCGGCGTCCTGCTGGGCGTCGCCGCTTCCGTGCTGATGTGCGGGCTGGCCGTGGCCGCGGTGGTGCTGGTTCCCGCGTGGTGGCCTCACCCGGCGGTGGCGGTCGTTGCGACGCTGTTGGTCCTCGGCGTGGGGTTCTCCTTGATCGGCGTGTGCTTCGTCCGTCTTGGTTCTTGGCACTTCGGGGTGGCCGCGGTTGTGGAGTTTCTCCTGGCTCTGGGGTTGCTGGCGTTTCTCGACCAGGCCGTGCTCGCTGTGTGGGGCAAGCCGGTGGACACCGTCGTCACGGAGTCCGTACGGCATGAGCGGAACTCCCCGACGGGGAAGGTCACCCGGTTCTGGTGGGAGTGCTCGCTGGAACGCCTCGACGGCACGGAACTCGAGCGGAATCTGAGGGAGTCGGAGCTCATCCCGGTCGGGAAGGCATGCCCCGCCGACGCGGAGGCAGGAGACCGGCTCGTGGTGTACGCGGCGCCAGGAGGCTTCGCCGCGCCGCAGACGAATGCCCCTGTCGGGGGTATGTGGCTGGTCGTCGCATTCACTGCTGCTGCCACGGCAGCGGCAGCAACGTTTACGGCTGTCGGCATGACTCGTGCGGGTACGCCCACGAATCCTCCGTAAGCCCCCGTACGGTCAGTCCCCGTCGTCGACCCACTGCTCGCCGCCACCGCCTTCGACTGCCCGCGGGACTACGTCGGCCGCCAGATCGAACTCTCCGGCGACGAGATCACTTTCCCTGACATGGCCAGGATCTATGAGCGGGTCACCAGCGTCCCGACCCGCTTCGAGGCACTGCCGATCCTGGAAGGAATTCATCACTAGGCGGCTGGGGACACCCGGCTCCTGATCCCGCCCCACCTCTTGCCGTGACCCACCGTCACATTCGCGGCCAGTTGTCTCCCCGTCAACTGGCCGCGAGCGGGGAATCTGAACTGGCCACCCACAGGCGGCCGAAGCCACCGCGAGACGGTCAGGCGGCGGGCTGCTGGCCGTGGTTGTCGAGGTGGCAGGGCAGTCAGGCGTCAGGGTCGACTTCGGGGTGCGTGAACCGCACGGGCTTGCCCAGCGACCGGGCGTAGGCGATTTCGGCTCGGGTGCTGTCTCCGATGTAGTCGCCGACTACGAGCACCTCATCAGCGAGCCGGATCTTCGCCCGGTGCAGATCGTCGAGTCGAACCTCCAGCGCCTCGGCCTCGACAGGATCGGACCAAAGTTCGTGCGGCGACTTCATGTCACAGCCCGGTTTGACGACAATCTTTCCGGCTTTGGTCTCCCGCAGATCGGCCTCGTTCATCTCGGTCATGAAGCGGGTGGAGCCGCAGATCACGACGATACGCGGGAGGCTCAACAGCTTCTTCGCGTCGGCGAGCTTCTCCTCTGGGGGGAGCAGTTGCGGGTATGACACTGGTTCCTCCTGGTGGTGTGGTCCAAGGGGCGCCTGCGGAGACGAGAACGAGGGTGTCCAAGGTCGTTTTGTGACGAACGACGTGGACACCCTCGCGACAGCACTCTATGCGACGACCGACGACATCCTGAAGGAGCATCCCGACCTGGCGCCGTGGCGCCCGCCGGTCGGCATTACGCCCCGCCTGAGCGATGCCGAACTGGTCACCCTCGCCACGATGCAGGCCATACTCGGCTACACCTCCGAGGCCAAATGGCTCCGCCATGCCCGTGCCCACCTACGCCACCTCTTCCCCTACCTGCCCCAGCAGCCCGGCTACAACAAGCGGCTGCGCAAGGCCGCCGGTCTGATGCGAAGCGTCAACCGGATCCTGGCCACCACCACCTCGGTGTGGAGCGACGACGTATGGGTCGTGGACTCCACCCCGGTGGAATGCGGCCGCTCCCGCGAGACCGTCAAACGCTCCGACCTGGCAGGCTGGGCCGAATACGGCTACTGCGCCAGCCACAGCCGCTTCTTCTGGGGCCTGCGCCTGCACTTGGTCTGCACCCTTCAGGGCCTGCCCATCGCCTTCGCCTTGACCGGGGCCAAGGCCGACGAACGCGAGACCCTCCTGACCTCCTGGCAGCCGAATGCGAGCTTCTGCGAGAGCGCCCCCGACGGACTCTCATCGGCGACAAGAACTACTTCGGCCGTGGTTTCGAACGCGAACTGTCCGAGCATGGAGTCCAGTTGCTGCGGCCTGCCCGTAAAGGTGAACGGGAACGGCCTGGCGCAGCCCTGTTCAAGCCGCTGCGACAGGTCATCGAATCGATCAACGAGACCTTCAAGGGACAGCTTGACCTCGAACGGCACCGAGGGCGCACACCCGGAGGTGTCATAGCCCGCGTCATGCAACGCATCCTCGCGCTGACCGCCGCGATCTGGCACAACGACGCCACCGGACAAACCGTCCTACGCTCACTGATCGCCTACGATCACTGACCCCTTGGAATAGATCATCTAGCGGAGGCCACTGACAACGCAGTGAACTCCGGCGCTGCGCGCCTGCGGGCCGAGGATCGCATTCCCGCCCGGCCTGAAGACCGGGATTCCCTGCGAAGATCAAGGGATGGTCGAACACGATGCTCTGAGTGCCACCCGCGAGGCCTACGACGCTGCCGCCTCCGTCTATGCGCAGCAGTTCCGTGACGCTCTGCAGGACAGGCCCCTGGACCGCGCGATGCTGGGGGTCTTCGCCGAGGCCGTAGGGGCCGGTGGAGGGGCTCAGGTCGTGGATGTGGGGTGCGGGCCCGGTCATGTCACCGCGCATCTGGCCGAGTTGGGGGTTTCGGTGTTCGGCGTGGATGCCTCGCCCGCGATGATCGAGCTGGCCCGGCAGGACTGTCCGGGCCTGCGGTTCGAGGTGGGCTCGATGGCCGCGCTGGACATCGCCGACGGTGTGCTGGGCGGCGTGCTCTCCCGGTGGTCCGTCATCCACACCCCGCCGCAGGAACTCCCCGTCATTTTCGCGGAGTTCGCCCGTGTGCTGGCACCTGGCGGCCATCTTCTGATCGGCTTTTCGGCCACCGACGGTCCCTCTCACCTCACGCAGGTCTTCGATCATGCCGTCGCGCCGGCCTACCGGTGGTGGCCCGACCATCTCTCCGCGCTGCTGCGTACGGCCGGGCTGGCGGAGGTGGCCCGGATGGTCCGCGAACCTCAGCCCACCGACCGGCGCCAGTTCCAGGAGATCCAGCTGCTGGCCCGCAGAGCCTGAGCAGGGGCTGCTGATGACCCAACGTCTTAGACCGTGTCCTACGTGGTGAGGCGGACGAGGCGCTTGTAGCAGCACATGGCTGCGGCGAGGCCGAGAAAGGCCAGGTAGTTGCGGGGATTGCGT
>NZ_JBEXDZ010000245.1:0-9289 GCF_040606085.1 Streptomyces sp. NPDC005485
GGATCGACGACGTGCTCGCCACGGCGTACCGGCAGTTCGGGCACCCGTGCGGTGAAGTTGCGGCGGATCAGCGGACGAAGACGCCCGCCTGCCCCGCCAGATCCAGGAAGTACTGCGGTGCCACACCGAGCACCAGCGTGACGGCCACTCCCACCGCGATCGCGGTCATGGTCAGGGGCGACGGCACGGCGACCGTCGGGCCCTCCGGCCGGGGCTCGCTGAAGAACATGAGCACGATCACGCGGATGTAGAAGAACGCCGCGATCGCCGACGAGATCACACCGACCACGACCAGCGCTCCCGCGCCGCCCTCCGCCGCCGCCTTGAACACGGCGAACTTCCCGGCGAAGCCGGAGGTCAGCGGAATGCCTGCGAAAGCGAGCAGGAAGACCGCGAACACGGCCGCCACCAGCGGAGACCTGCGTCCGAGGCCGGCCCACTTGGACAGGTGGGTCGCCTCGCCACCCGCGTCGCGGACGAGCGTGACGACGGCGAAGGCACCGATCGTGACGAACGAGTACGCGCCCAGGTAGAAGAGGACGGAGGACACGCCGTCCGGGGTCGTCGCGATGACACCCGCAAGGATGAAGCCCGCGTGCGCGATGGACGAGTACGCCAGCAGCCGCTTGATGTCGGTCTGCGTGATCGCGACGATCGCACCGCCCAGCATGGTGACGATCGCGACGGCCCACATGACGGGCCGCCAGTCCCAGCGCAGGCCCGGCAGGACGACGTACAGCAGACGCAGCAGCGCGCCGAAGGCGGCCACCTTGGTCGCGGCCGCCATGAAACCGGTGACCGGGGTCGGTGCTCCCTGGTACACGTCCGGGGTCCACATGTGGAACGGCACCGCGCCGACCTTGAAGAGCAGCCCCATGACGACCATGGCGGCGCCGATGAGCAGCAGCACGTCGTTGCCCATGGTGCCGGCGAGCGCCGGGTCGACGTTCTGGACGGTGCCGTCGACGACCTGCGCGATCCGCGCGTACGACACCGAGCCCGCGTAGCCGTACAGCAGGGCGATACCGAAGAGCGTGAACGCGGAGGCGAAGGCGCCGAGCAGGAAGTACTTGACCGCGGCCTCCTGCGACATGAGCCGCTTGCGGCGGGCCACGGCGCACAGCAGGTACAGCGGGAGGGAGAACACTTCCAGCGCGATGAACAGCGTCAGCAGGTCGTTGGCCGACGGGAAGACCAGCATGCCGCTGATCGCGAAGAGCAGCAGCGGGAACACCTCGGTGGTGGTGAACCCGGCCTTGACCGCGGCCTTCTCGCTGTCGCTGCCCGGCACGGAGGCGGCCTGCGCGGCGAAGGAGTCGACGCGGTTGCCGTGTGACTCCGGGTCGAGGCGGCGCTCGGCGAAGGTGAAGACGCCGAGGATGCCGACGAGCAGGATCGTGCCCTGCAGGAACAGGGACGGTCCGTCGACCGCGATCGCGCCCATCGCCGCGATGTGCGCCTTAGTGGTGCCGTATCCACCCGCCGCGAGCCCGACGACCGCTGCGAAGGCGGCCGCGAGCGCGACGACGGACACGAACACCTGGGCGTAGTAGCGGAACTTGCGCGGCACGAACGCCTCGACCAGTACCCCGACGACCGCCGCCCCGATGACGATCAAGGTGGGCGACAATTGTGCGTATTCGATCTTCGGCGCGTCGATCTTGTCGATCGGATCTGCCGCCATTGTCCACAGGCTGTGGACGGCTGTTGCGCTCACTTGGCCGCCTCCACCTCGGGCTTGGGGTCCTTTTTGTGTACGTCTGACATGGTCTGCTTGACCGCCGGGTTGACGATGTCGGTGACCGGCTTCGGGTAGACACCCAGGAAGATCAGCAGCGCGATCAGCGGGGCGACGACCAGCAGCTCCCGCACCCTGAGGTCGGGCATTTCGGCGACCTCCGCCTTCACCGGGCCCGTCATCGTCCGCTGGTAGAGGACGAGTGTGTAGAGCGCGGCGAGGACGATGCCGAAGGTCGCGATGATCCCGACCGCCGGGTAGCGCGTGAACGTGCCGACCAGGACCAGGAACTCACTCACGAAGGGCGCGAGGCCCGGCAGCGAGAGGGTGGCGAGACCGCCGATCAGGAACGTGCCGGCGAGCACCGGGGCGACCTTCTGCACGCCTCCGTAGTCGGCGATCAGACGCGAGCCGCGCCGCGAGATCAGGAAGCCCGCCACCAGCATCAGGGCGGCCGTCGAGATCCCGTGGTTGACCATGTAGAGCGTCGCGCCCGACTGGCCCTGGCTGGTCATCGCGAAGATGCCCAGGATGATGAACCCGAAGTGCGAGATCGACGCGTACGCCACCAGCCGCTTGATGTCCCGCTGCCCGACGGCGAGCAGCGCCCCGTAGATGATGCTGATCAGGGCGAGGACGAGGATGACGGGCGTCGCCCACTTACTCGCCTCCGGGAAGAGCTGGAGGCAGAAGCGGAGCATCGCGAAGGTGCCGACCTTGTCGACGACCGCCGTGATCAGTACCGCGACCGGGGTGGTGGCCTCCCCCATGGCATTGGGCAGCCAGGTGTGGAGCGGCCACAGGGGCGCCTTCACCGCGAAGGCGAAGAAGAACCCGAGGAACAGCCACCGCTCGGTGCTGGTCGCCATGTGCAGCGACCCGTTGGCCCGGGCCTCGGCGATCTGCTGGAGCGAGAAGTTCCCGGCCACTACGTAGAGGCCGATTACGGCGGCCAGCATGATGAGGCCGCCGACCAGGTTGTAGAGGAGGAACTTCACGGCGGCGTACGAGCGTTGCGTCGCCGCCACCTCGTCACCGTGCTCGTGAGCCTTGTCGCCGAAGCCGCCGATGAGGAAGTACATCGGGATGAGCATGGCTTCGAAGAAGATGTAGAAGAGGAAGACGTCGGTGGCCTCGAAGGAGATGATCACCATCGCCTCGACGGCCAGGATCAGGGCGAAGAAGCCCTGAGTGGGCCGCCAGCGCGTGTTGCCGGTCTCGTGCGGGTCGGCGTCGTGCCAGCCCGCGAGGATGATGAAGGGGATGAGCAGCGCGGTCAGCGCGAGGAGCGCCACCCCGATGCCGTCCACGCCCAGCTCGTACCGCACCCCGAAGTCCTTGATCCAGGCGTGCGATTCGGTGAGCTGGTAGCGATCCCCGTCGGGGTCGAAGCGCACCAGGGTCACGGCGGCGAGCGCCAGAGTGGCGAGCGAGACGAGCAGCGCCAGCCACTTGGCGGCGACGCGCCGCGCGGCCGGCACGGCGGCCGTGGCGATCGCCCCGAGAGCCGGGAGCGCCGCCGTCGCTGTCAGCAGAGGAAAGGACATCGGTATCAGACCGCCCTCATCAGCAGGGTCAGAGCGATGAGGACCGCCGCACCGCCGAACATCGAGACCGCGTACGAGCGCGCGTAGCCGTTCTGCAGCTTGCGCAGCCGTCCGGAGAGGCCGCCCATCGAGGCCGCCGTGCCGTTGACGACACCGTCGACCAGGGTGTGGTCGACGTACACCAGGGAGCGGGTGAGGTGCTCCCCGCCGCGCACCAGCACGACGTGGTTGAAGTCGTCCTGGAGCAGGTCGCGTCGGGCGGCCCGGGTGAGCAGCGATCCGCGCGGGGCGACGACCGGAACGGGACGGCGCCCGTACTGGGCGTACGCGATTCCGGCGCCGACGACGAGGACCGCCATGGTGGCGAGGGTGACCGTCAGGGCGCTGACGGGCGAGTTGCCCTCTTCGTGCCCGGTGACCGGCTCCAGCCAGTGCAGGAACGAGTTTCCGATGGTGAACAGACCGCCCGCGAAGACCGATCCGAAGGCCAGCACGATCATCGGGATCGTCATGGACTTGGGCGACTCGTGCGGGTGCGGCTCGGTGTGTTCACCGCGTGTCTCGGCGGCGGGCTCCACGCTCGGCTCCGCCGGGGACGGCGTCGGCGCGTTGCGCCAGCGCTCCTCTCCGAAGAACGTCATCAGCATCACGCGCGTCATGTAGTACGCCGTGATGGCCGCGCCCAGCAGGGCCGTGCCGCCGAGGATCCAGCCCTCGGTGCCGCCCTTGGCGAAGGCCGCCTCGATGATCTTGTCCTTGGAGAAGAAGCCCGACAGGCCCGGGAAACCGATGATCGCGAGGTAGCCGAGACCGAACGTCCAGAACGTGACCGGCATGTACTTCCTGAGGCCGCCGTACTTCCTCATGTCGACCTCGTCGTTCATGCCGTGCATGACCGAACCGGCGCCGAGGAAGAGCCCGGCCTTGAAGAAGCCGTGCGTCACCAGGTGCATGATCGCGAAGACGTAGCCGATGGGGCCGAGGCCCGCGGCCAGCACCATGTAGCCGATCTGCGACATTGTCGAGCCGGCCAGCGCCTTCTTGATGTCGTCCTTCGCGCAACCGACGATCGCACCGAACAGCAGCGTGACCGCGCCGACGACGGTGACGGCCAGCTGGGCGTCCGGCGCGGCATTGAAGATCGCTCCGGAGCGGACGATCAGGTACACACCCGCGGTGACCATGGTCGCGGCGTGGATGAGGGCCGAGACCGGAGTCGGGCCCTCCATCGCGTCGCCGAGCCAGGACTGCAGTGGCACCTGGGCGGACTTGCCGCAGGCGGCGAGCAGCAGCATGAGGCCGATGGCGGTGAGCTTGCCCTCGGAGGTGTCACCGGTGGCTTCCAGCACCGGCCCGAAGGCGAAGGTCCCGAAGGTGGTGAACATCAGCATGATGGCGATCGACAGGCCCATGTCGCCGACGCGGTTGACCAGGAAGGCCTTCTTCGCGGCGGTGGCGGCGCTGGGCTTGTGCTGCCAGAAGCCGATCAGCAGGTACGAGGCGAGGCCTACGCCCTCCCAGCCGACGTACAGCAGCAGGTAGTTGTCGGCGAGGACGAGCAGGAGCATCGCCGCGAGGAACAGGTTCAGATAGCCGAAGAAGCGGCGGCGGCGCTCGTCGTGCTCCATGTACCCGATCGAGTACAGGTGGATGAGCGAGCCGACGCCGGTGATCAGCAGCACGAACGTCATCGACAGCTGGTCGAGCTGGAAGGAGATGTCGGCCTTGAAGCCGGCGACCGGGACCCAGCTGAACAGGTGCTGGCCGATGGCCCGGTGTTCGGCGTCCTTGCCCAGCATGTTGGTGAAGAGGGTCACGCCGATGACGAAGGAGGAGGCCGCGAGTGCCGTGCCGATCCAGTGGCCGACGGCATCGAGCCGCCGTCCGCCGCACAGCAGTACGGCCGCTCCGAGCAGAGGCGCCGCTACGAGCAGCGCAATCAGGTTGTCCACGATTCAGCGACCCCTCAGAGCTTCATCAGGCTGGCGTCGTCGACCGAGGCCGAGTGGCGGGAACGGAACAGCGACACGATGATCGCGAGCCCGACCACGACCTCCGCGGCGGCGACGACCATCGTGAAGAAGGCGATGATCTGGCCGTCGAGATTGCCGTGCATGCGGGAGAAGGTGACGAACGCGAGGTTGCAGGCGTTGAGCATGAGCTCGACGCACATGAACACCACGATCGCGTTCCGCCTGATCAGCACGCCGGTGGCGCCGATCGTGAACAACAGGGCGGCGAGATACAGGTAGTTGACGGGATTCACTTCGACGCCTCCTCGGCCCTCTTGAGGTGCACCGGCTCGGCCTCGGTGCGCTCCAGGCGCTCCTCGGCACGCTGTTCCAGCGCCCGCAGGTCGTTCAGCGCCTCGGTCGACACGTCACGGACCTGACCCCGCTCGCGCAGCGTCTTGTTGACGGTGAGCTCGGACGGGGTGCCGTCCGGGAGGAGGCCCGCGATGTCCACCGCGTTGTGCCGGGCATAGACGCCCGGAGCCGGCAGCGGCGGCAGGTGCTTGCCCTCCCGTACGCGCTGCTCGGACAGCTCGCGCTGGGTCTTGGCGCGCTCGGTGCGCTCGCGGTGCGTGAGGACCATGGCGCCGACGGCGGCGGTGATGAGCAGGGCGCCGGTGATTTCGAAGGCGAACACGTACTTCGTGAAGATGAGGGCGGCGAGGCCCTCCACGTTGCCGTTCGCGTTGGCCTTCGCCAGGCCGTTGAACTCCGTGAGGGAGGCGTTGCCGATGCCCGCGCACAGCAGGACGCCGAAGCCGAGGCCGCACACCAGGGCCAGCCAGCGCTGGCCCTTGATGGTCTCCTTCAGGGAGTCCGCCGCGGTGACACCGACAAGCATGACGACGAAGAGGAACAGCATCATGATCGCGCCGGTGTAGACGACGATCTGGACGATGCCCAGGAAGTACGCCCCGTTGGCGAGGTAGAACACCGCCAGAATGATCATGGTTCCGGCGAGGCAGAGCGCGCTGTGCACGGCCTTCTTCATGAAGACGGTGCACAGGGCGCCGATCACGGCCACCGTGCCGAGGACCCAGAACTGGAAGGCCTCACCGGTGGAGGTGCCGGCGGAAAGAGTGGCTGCGGCGGCGAGCTGCGCGCTCATGCCTCCACCCCCTCTTCTTCGGGCTTCTGCCCCTTGGAGGCGGCGACCTGGCGCTCGGTGCCGGGCGCGGCCTCCGTCACCAGTCCCCGGTAGTAGTCCTGCTCGTCCATGCCGGGGAAGATCGAGTGCGGCGAGTCGACCATGCCCTCTTCCAGACCTGCGAGCAGCTGCTCCTTGGTGTAGATGAGGTTGGCCCGGCTGCTGTCGGCGAGCTCGAACTCGTTCGTCATCGTGAGCGCGCGTGTGGGGCACGCCTCGATGCACAGGCCGCACAGGATGCAGCGGGCGTAGTTGATCTGGTAGACGCGGCCGTATCGCTCGCCCGGCGAGTAGCGCTCCTCGTCGGTGTTGTCCGCGCCCTCCACATAGATGGCGTCCGCGGGACAGGCCCAGGCGCACAGCTCGCAACCGACGCACTTCTCCAGGCCGTCCGGGTGGCGGTTGAGCTGATGCCGGCCGTGGAACCGCGGTGCGGTGGTCTTCTGCTGCTCCGGGTACTGCTCGGTCAGCCGCTTCTTGAACATGGCCTTGAAGGTCACGCCGAAGCCGGCGACGGGGTTCATGAAACCGGGCTTGGTCTCCTTCGGCTCCTCAGCCATCGGACCCCTCCTTTCCGTCACGAGTTCCGCCAATCGGTCCGTCACTCGCAGTATCCGACCCGCCACTGACAATCAACTCGCGCTCGCGGCGCGGGCGGCGTCGCGGCACCGGCGGCAACTCCTGTCCCGGCAGTGGTGGCACGGGGAAGCCGCCCCCCATCGGGTCGAAGGCGGCGGGCTCGGCCGGGGCCTCCTGCTCCTTGCCGGAGCGGTCGCGGAAGATGTCGGCCGCGAAGGAGAGCAGCAGCAGGACAAGGACTCCGCCACCGACGTACAGAGCGATGTCGGCGAAGTCGTAGTTCTCGTTCCTGAGGGTCCGCACGGTGGCTACGAGCATCAGCCAGACCACGGAGACCGGGATGAGGACCTTCCAGCCGAGCTTCATCAGCTGGTCGTAGCGGACGCGCGGAAGGGTGCCGCGCAGCCAGATGAAGAAGAACAGCAGCAACTGGACCTTGATGGTGAACCAGAGCATCGGCCACCAGCCGTGGTTGGCGCCCTCCCAGAAGGTGCTGATGGGCCACGGGGCCCGCCAGCCGCCTAGGAAGAGGGTGGTCGACACGGCCGAGACCGTCACCATGTTCACGTACTCGGCGAGCATGAACAGCGCGAACTTGATGGACGAGTACTCGGTGTTGAAGCCGCCGACGAGGTCGCCCTCGGACTCCGGCATGTCGAAGGGGGCGCGGTTGGTCTCGCCGACCATCGTGATGATGTAGATCAGGAACGAGACCGGCAGCAGGATGATGTACCAGCGGTCGTGCTGCTGTTCGACGATCGTCGAGGTCGACATCGACCCGGAGTAGAGGAACACCGACGCGAACGCGGCGCCCATGGCGATCTCGTACGAGATCATCTGCGCGCAGGAGCGCAGACCGCCCAGCAGCG
Organism: Streptomyces sp. NPDC005485; assembly: GCF_040606085.1. NCBI lineage: Bacteria > Bacillati > Actinomycetota > Actinomycetes > Kitasatosporales > Streptomycetaceae > Streptomyces > Streptomyces sp. NPDC005485. The sequence continues at coordinate 7,893 of NZ_JBEXDZ010000245.1, forward strand.
GATAGGTGGATCCAGAACTCCAACCCGCAAGAACGATCCCGTAGATGCCGACCGAGGCGACCGCGAGGATGTAGAGCATCGCGATCGGCAGGTCGGTGAGCTGCATTGTCGTACGGTGGCCGAGGATCGAGACCTCGTTGCCGGAGGGCCCGAAGGGGATCACCGCGATCGCCATGAAGGCCGGGATGGCCGCGACGATCGGCGCGAGGACGTACACCACCTTGTCCGCGCGCTTGACGATGACGTCTTCCTTGAGCATCAGCTTGATGCCGTCGGCGAGCGACTGGAGCATGCCCCAGGGGCCGTGCCGGTTGGGGCCGATGCGCAGCTGCATCCAGGCGACGACCTTGCGCTCCCACACGATGGAGAAGAGCACGGTGATCATCAGGAAGGCGAAGCAGAAGACCGCCTTGATGACGACCAGCCACCACGGGTCGTGGCCGAACATCGACAGGTCTTCAGCGGCGAGGTACGGAGTCATGCCTCCACCTCCTTGGGGGCCTCGGGGGCGAGGGTCGCCGGGCCGATTCGGACGAGGGCGCCGGGTACCGCACCGGTGTCGGAGGCGACGCCCGATCCGGCGGAGTTCAGCGGAAGCCAGACCACGCGGTCGGGCATTTCCGTGATCTCCAGCGGGAACGCGGCGGTTCCGGCGGAGCCTGTGACGGCGAGGATGTCGCCGTTCTTGACGCCCGCTTCGGCGGCCGTGGCGGCCGACACGCGCGCGTGGGCGGCGTGCCGGGTCCCGGCCAGTGCCGCGTCGCCGTCCTGGAGACGGCCCTGATCGAGCAGCAGCCGGTGGCCCGCGAGCACGGCCTCCCCGGCGGCGGGGCGGGGCAGTTGAGCGGCGCTCTCCAGGGGCTCGGTGGCCCGCGGCCCGTCCCAGGCTCCGAGCCGGTCCAGCTCCCCGCGCGCGGTCCGCAGATCCGGCAGACCGAGGTGCACGTCCATGGCGTCGGCCAGCATCTGCAGCACCCGCGCGTCGGTGGGCGCCAGGCGGCGGGTCATCTGCTCGGGCTTGAGCGCGGCTTCGAAGAAGCGCACTCGTCCTTCCCAGTTGAGGAAGGTGCCCGCCTTCTCGGCGACCGCGGCCACCGGAAGGACGACGTCCGCGTGTTCGGTGACCTCACTGGGACGCAGTTCGAGCGACACCAGGAAGCCCACTTCGGAAAGGGCAGCACGCGCGCGTGCCGGGTCGGGAAGGTCGGCGACCTCCACGCCCGCCACCACCAGGGCCCGCAGTTCACCGCCGGCGGCGGCCTCGACGATCTGCCCGGTGTCGCGGCCGTAGCGGTGCGGGAGTTCGGAGACGCCCCAGGCGGCGGCGACCTCGTCCCGCGCGCGCGGGTCGGTGGCCGGGCGGCCGCCCGGGAGGCGCGACGGCGGCGCGGCCGCCA
>NZ_JBEXDZ010000246.1:0-9202 GCF_040606085.1 Streptomyces sp. NPDC005485
TGGCGGGGCGACGGCGGCGCATGGGCGGCTCGACGCCGTCCGCGAGGCGGCGGGCGGTGAGCAGGAAGCCGGTGTGGCCGATCATCCGGTGGTCGAGGGCAACGAGTTCTGCGTGCTCGACTCGCGGCGGAGCTGACCGGAGCGAAGCAGGGCGACGAACATACGATGACTCAAAGGCGGCGCGGCACCGAGCCGGCGCCGACCGGTGATCCGATCACTCGGGGTGGGAGACGCATGGCACAGACCGCGGACGCTGCGCGGACCGTCATCATGACCGTGGACGACGACCCCGGCGTGTCCCGGGCCGTCGCCCGTGACCTGCGACGGCGCTACAGCGAGTCGTACCGGATCGTGCGCGCCGAGTCCGGCGAGTCCGCCCTTGACGCGCTGCGGGAGCTGAAGCTGCGCGGCGATCTGGTCGCGGTGATCCTGGCCGACTACCGCATGCCCCAGATGAACGGCATCGAGTTCCTCGAACACGCCATGGACGTCTACCCGGGCGCCCGCCGCGTGCTGCTGACCGCGTACGCGGACACCAACGCGGCGATCGACGCGATCAACGTCGTCGACCTCGACCACTACCTCCTCAAGCCCTGGGACCCGCCGGAGGAGAAGCTCTACCCGGTGCTCGACGACCTGCTGGAGGCGTGGCGGTCCAGTGACTTCCGGCCGGTGCCGAGCACCAAGGTCGTCGGTCACCGGTGGTCGGCCCGCTCGTCGGACGTACGGGAGTTCCTGGCCCGCAACCAGGTGCCGTACCGCTGGTACTCCACCGAGGAACCCGAGGGGCAGCGGCTGCTCGCGGCCTGCGGGCAGGACGGGCAGCGGCTGCCGGTGGTGATCACGGCGGACGGTACGGCGCTCGTCGAGCCGGAGGTGCCCGAACTGGCCGCGCACGTGGGGCTGGCGACGACACCCACGGCCGACTTCTACGACCTGGTCGTCATCGGCGGCGGGCCGGCCGGGCTGGGCGCGGCCGTGTACGGGGCCTCGGAGGGCCTGCGTACGGTGCTGGTGGAGCGGTCGGCGACCGGCGGGCAGGCCGGGCAGAGTTCGCGGATCGAGAACTATCTGGGCTTCCCGGACGGGGTGTCCGGCGGCCAGCTCACCGACCGGGCGCGACGCCAGGCCACCAAGTTCGGCGCCGAGATCCTCTCCGCGCGGGAGGTGACCGGTCTGGAGAGCAGCGGGGCGGCACGGCTCGTACGGTTCGCGGACGGGTCGGCGATCGCGGCGCACAGCGTGATCCTGGCGACCGGTGTGTCGTACCGGCAGCTTCAGGCGCCGGGTGCAGACGAGCTGTCGGGCCGCGGGGTGTTCTACGGGTCCGCGCTCACCGAGGCCGCCGCCTGCCAGGGCCACGACGTGTACATCGTCGGCGGCGCCAACTCGGCGGGGCAGGCGGCGATGTACCTGTCCAGGGGCGCCAAGTCGGTCACCCTGCTGGTGCGCGGAGCGGACCTCACCGCGTCGATGTCGCACTACCTGATCCGGCAGATCGCCGAGTCGCCGAACATCTTTGTACGGGCCCACACGGTCGTCGAGGCCGCGCACGGCGACAACGACCTGGAACAGCTGACGTTGCGCGACACGACGAGCGGGAACACCGAACTGGTCGACGCGCAGTGGCTGTTCGTGTTCATCGGCGCGGCCCCGCTGACCGACTGGCTGGAGGGTACGGTGTCGCGGGACGAGCGCGGGTTCATCCTCGCCGGGCCCGATCTGACCGCCAACGGGCGGCCACCGGCGGACTGGGAGCTGGACCGGCCGCCGTACCACCTGGAGACCAACATCCCCGGCGTGTTCGTCGCCGGGGACGCGCGCGCGGAGTCCGCCAAGCGGGTCGCGTCCGCCGTCGGAGAGGGAGCCATGGCAGTGATGCTCGTACACCGATATCTGGAGCAGTCGTGAGCGGGCGGCTGATGCCGTGCAGCGCGGCGGAGATCAGCTCGCTGTTCCTCTTCGAGAAGCTCAGCTCCGAGCAGCTCGGCAGGCTGTGCAGCGAGGGACGGGTCGAACTGTTCGACCCCGGGCCGGTGTTTACCGAAGGTGACCCGGCGACCTACTTCTACGTGATGATCGAGGGCACCGTCGTCATGTCGCGCCGGGTGGGCGACGACGACATCGAGGTGAGCCGCACGTCCCAGACCGGGGTGTACGCGGGGGCCGTGATGGCGTACCTCGGGGACGGAAAACCGCAGCGGTACATCAACTCGTTGCGGGTGTCGGAGCCGACGCGGTTCTTCGTCCTGCCCGCCGAATCGTTCGCGAACTTCATCCACGAGTGGTTTCCGATGGCGGTCCATCTCCTGGAGGGGCTCACCCTCGGTTCGCAGACCTTCCAGCGGGCCGTCGGGCAGCGCGAACGCCTGCTGGCGCTGGGCTCGTTGTCCGCGGGTCTCACCCATGAGCTCAACAACCCGGCCGCGGCCGCCGTACGGGCCACCTCGTCGCTCAGGGACCGGGTCGCGCACATGCGCAACAAGCTCGGCGTCATCGCCTCGGGCGACTATCACCACGACGTCCTGAAGGCCCTGGTCGACCTCCAGGAGCGTACGGCCGAGCGGGTCTCCAAGGCGCCCGTGCTGAGCCCGCTCGAAGCGTCCGACCGAGAGGACGAACTCGCCGACTGGCTGGATGACCACGGTGTCCAGAACGGCTGGCAGATCGCGCCGACCTTCGTGCAGGGCGGTCTCGACGTCGACTGGCTGGAGCAGATCGCGGCGGCCGTCGACGAGCAGGAAATCCTGCAGAGTGCCATCGGGTGGCTCAACTACACGGTCGAGACGGAGCTGTTGATGTCCGAGATCGAGGACTCCACCACCCGTATCTCGCACCTCGTCGACGCCGCCAAGCAGTACTCGCAGCTGGACCGCGCGCCCTATCAGGTCGCCGATGTGCACGAACTCCTCGACAGCACGCTGTTGATGCTGTCGGGCAAGATCGGTCCACAGGTCAAGGTCGTGAAGGAGTACGACCGTTCGGTGCCGAGGATTCCGGCCTACCCGGCCGAACTGAACCAGGTGTGGACCAACCTGATCGACAACGCGGTCTCCGCCATCAAGGGCGCGGGTGGCGAAGGGACGTTGACCGTACGCACCGCTCTGGTGCACGACCGGCTGCTGGTGGAGTTCCGCGACACGGGCCCGGGAGTGCCGGCCGAGATCCGCGGCCGGATCTTCGACCCGTTCTTCACCACCAAGCCGGTGGGCGAGGGCACCGGGCTGGGGCTCGACATCTCCTGGCGGATCGTCGTCAACAAGCACCACGGCGACCTGAAAGTCGAGTCCGTACCCGGCGACACCCGCTTCCAGGTGCTGCTCCCCCTCACCGCCACCGACCCCGATACCGTCCCCGACCCGGCCCAGGAGCCCTCATGACCATGGACACCGGAATCGACCCCGGCGTCCCGCCCAGCGGTGCCGGATGCGTCGAGTGCGACGCCGACGGCGGCTGGTGGTTCCATCTGCGGCGCTGCGCCCAGTGCGGCCACATCGGCTGCTGCGACGACTCACCCGCCAAGCACGCCACCGGCCACTTCCGGGACACCGGCCATCCGGTGATCCGCAGTTACGAGCCGGGCGAGGCCTGGTTCTGGAACTTCGAGACGTCCGAGATGTACGACTCCGGTCCGGCCCTGGCTCCCCCGGCCGCCCATCCTGCCGACCAGCCCACGCCGGGACCGGCGGGGCGCGTGCCGGAGAACTGGGCGGACACGCTGCGCTGAGCCTGGCCGACCAGGGCTGTCAGTGGTGGATGTCAGGATTCATCGGTCCCGCAGGACCTGTTCGGCAGTCCACTCATCGGCCGATCGCGATGCCCCTGCTGCAGCTCTACGGTGCCGACATTGGTTCGCCGTCCCGCACGCGCGGGAGGTCGTCCCCGACGTCGGTCACTTCCTGCGCATCGAGGCCCCCGAGGCGATCGCGGAACGGATCGCGGCATGGACCGAGTAGCGCACCACTCGACCCCCGCGGCGAGACCACCGGGATGGGCGGCGCGGGGCGGACTCTGACATGGCGTTGTTGCGGACGGCGGGATGGGGCGGATCTCCGCCCGATGACCAGCGATGCAACCGTCAACCCGGTCGGTCAGAACCGGCAGGTGAACGTTGCTCGTCGATGAAGGCGACCATCAGCCGTTGCGGGGGCGAGCTCCCCGACGAAGAAAGTTGTGACCGCCTTCGGGATCGCCACGTCCTCACGCAGCCGACGGTTCTCCGCCCGCAGCCGGCGGATCTCCTTGTTCTCCTCGATCGTGACCCCGGGCGGGCGCCTCGCCGCCGTCAATCTCGGCCTGGGCGACCCAGCGCCACAACGACTTCTGCCTACCACGACCCGCTTGGACACCGTCAGCCGCGCCGCGGTATTTGGTCGGGTACTCGGCACGGTGCTACACACCAGACGGACGGCTCGGGCCCTCAGCTCGGGATCCAACTTCTTCGGCATGACATGCGTCCTTCCAACTCAGAAAGATGCGGCATCAAGCCGGCCCCTACCTGGTGCACGCTGAGTCTCGATCAGAGCGTGGCACTGCGGTCTTCTGCTGTTCGCCTCGGCGAGGACTTCACCGGCATCTACGGGCCCGAAACCATCGAGCGGTTCCGGCTGCTGCTCGGCGGCATGCTCACCGAATGGGCGTCGTGGCGGTGGGTGACATACGTGAACGTCACCCTCGCGGCCCCCGCCCTGATCGGCGCATTGCCGCTGGCCAAGCCCGTGATCACCAAGAAACCCAAACTCAACATTCCGGGCATCGTCGTGGTGAGTGAGGGCCGATCCGTCGTACTTGACAACTCAGTACAGAACCGTCTAGGTTTCTGACTGTTCAGTACACAACGGTCTCGAGCTCATCGACAGGCCGCGTGCACGCCTGGCGCGATTGAGGGCAACCCATGCCTTTGAACTCCTCCGCGCCGACCGGCGTTGCGATGCCAAACCGGGGCCGGACTCTCCACAACAGCCCAAGACGGTCGCCGACCACTTCCTGGGCTTCCTGAACAGCTGCCCCCCCTGCAACCACCCAGAACTCGAAGGGTTGAGCGAACCATGACTGACAAGGAAAAGCAGGAGGCGACAGCTGTGACGACTCCTGCGGACGTGAGCGACGCACTGGCCGAGGGGACCGTCGACGCGGTGGTGATCGGCGGGGGCGCCGCGGGGCTGAACGGTGCGCTGATCCTCGCCCGCTCCCGCCGCTCGGTCGTCGTGATCGACAGCGGCTCCCCGCGCAACGCGCCCGCGGAGGCCGTGCACGGCCTCCTCGCCCTGGACGGCACCCCGCCGACCGAGATCCTTCGACGGGGCCGGGAGCAGGTGCGCCAGTACGGCGGACGCGTCGTGTCCGGCGTGGTGGTCTCGGCCGAGTCCGCCGCCCCGTCGGCGGATGGGGACCTGCGGTTCACCGTCACCCTGGCCGACGGCCGTCACATCACCGCCCGCCGCATCCTGGTGGCCACCGGCCTGAAGGATGTGCTGCCGAAGGTGCCCGGGCTCGCCGAGCACTGGGGACACGGTGTGGTGCACTGCCCGTACTGCCATGGCTGGGAGGTGCGCGACGAGCCCATTGGCATCCTCGCCACCGGCCCGGCCTCCATCGGCCCCGCGTTCTTGTTCCGTCAGCTGACCGAGGACCTGACCTACTTCACCCACGGCACCGACCTGGACGAGGACAGCCGCGCCCGCTTCGCCGCCCGCGGTATCCGCGTCATCGACACCCCGGTCAGCGAGGTCGTCAGCGACGAGGACGGTGCCCTCGTCGGGGTGCGCCTGGCCGACGGCCAGGTTGTGGCCCGCCGGGTCCTCGGGGTCGTCCCGCAGATGCAGGCCCGCACCCAGGGCCTGGAAGGTCTGGGCCTGCCGGTGCAGGACCTGCCGACGGGCCGCACTTTCGCCTCCGGCATCGCCGGCACCACCGAGGTGCCGGGTGTGTGGGTCGCCGGCAACGTCACCGATCCGGTCGCCCAGGTCGGGGCCTCCGCAGCGGCCGGCGCACTGGCCGGCATCGACATCAACAAGATGCTGGCCATCGCGGACACCGACGCGGCCCTCCAGAAGATCGCCGAGGCAAGCCCCACAGCGGCCACACGATGATCTCGAAGTCCTGAGATCCCAGCCCGTCACCCGCTCATCTCACCTTCACCGGTGAGGAAACCCAACAGTTTTCCCGTCTGGAAACTGATCAGTTGCCAGACGGTTCTCAGTCATGCACGCAAGCAGGCAGCAGGAGCGTCGCGCCGAGGTCAACGCCACCCTCCTCGACTTCCTCACCCGCCTCGACGACTTCACACCTTCGGCTTCCTGAACGGCCGACCCACCCTCACCAGATGGAGGACACAGCAATGACGGAGCGCAATCCCATTCTGATCACCGGCGCTGGCGGCCAAGTCGGTGGCGTAAGCCGGGTGATGGTCGACATGCTGCTCGAACAGGGCCACCCGGTGCGCGCGTTCGTGCGACGGGACGACGAACGCGCGCAGTCGCTGCGCGAGGCCGGGGCCGAGGTCTTCGTCGGCGACCTGCTCAAACTCGCGGACGTGGCCGCCGCGCTGAAGGGTGTCCGGCGCATCTACTTCAGCATGACCCCGCAGCCGTACTACGCCGATGCCCTCACCTTGATGGCCACGGCGGCGCGAGCCCAGGGCGACATCGAGGCCTTCGTGCACCTGTCCAACTACGAGCAGTCGTACATGACGCTCGAGAAGATGACCACACCGGAAGAGGAGCGGCGTTCTTGGCTCGGCGGACTGGTCACAGACTGGTCACCGCAGCAGCGGGCGCACTGGGTCTGCGAGCAGGTGCTCGACTGGTCCGGCATCCCGACCGTCAACGTGCGTGCGACGCTGTTCGCCGAGACCGCCGTCCTGACCTGGATGCAACTGGGCCCGCTGAGCAACGGTGAACTGCGCCTGCCCTTCGGCAACCAGCGGCTCGCGCCCATCGCCGTTCACGACCTGGCAGAGGTGTGCGTGAAGGTGCTGGTCGACCCCGCACCGCACATCTCGAAGTCCTACGCGCTCACCGGTCCGGAGCTGAAGGACATGTACGGGTTCGCTGAGGACTACGCAGCCGCGCTGGGACGCCAGGTCGTCTACATCCCTGAGGAAGTGGAGGCCTGGAACGAGGCCTTCATCGACGAGACCTTCCTGCAGGAGGCCCTGGGCGATCCTGCTGCGGCCCGGCACGTGGCGGCGCACCTGAGGATCCAGACCAGGCTGATCGCCGGCGGGCGGTACGACGTCCTCTCCGACCAACTGGAAACCCTGCTCGGGCGCCCACCGCGGACCATGCGGTGGGCGCTGCAGAACAATGCCGGCCTGCGCGAACTGGCGGTTGCCCCGAACCGCTGAGCGCTCCGGAGCAGAACATGACGCCACACGATGGCCAACCAAGTGATTCCGCTCGTCTGCCCCGTCCCTCTCAGGAGCTACTGATGTCCTTCCTTGCGAACACCCCCGTGGAGAAAATGCCCGGGCCTTACGCGCGGCGCTGGTGGGCGCTGCTCGTGCTGTGCCTGAGCCTGCTGATCACGGTGATGGCGAACACGTCGCTGATCGTCGCCGCCCCCGACATGACCACCGAGCTGGGCCTGAGCAGCAGTGATCTGCAGTGGGTCGTCGACGGCTACACCGTTCCGTACGCGGCGCTGATGCTGGTGCTGGGGGCGATCGGCGACAAGTACAGCCGGCGCGGCGCGCTGGTGCTGGGTCTGCTGATCTTCGCCGGCGGTTCGGTGATGGGGAGCATGGTCGACGAGACCTCGCTGGTCATCGTGGCCCGCGCGATCATGGGTGTCGGTGCCGCGGTCGTGATGCCGGCCACGCTGTCCCTGGTGGTCGCGACCTTCCCCCGGAGCGAGCGGACCAAGGCCATCACCGCCTGGGCCGCGACCTCCGGGGTGGCGGTAGCCGTCGGCCCGCTGGTCTCCGGCTGGCTGCTTGAGGACCACGCCTGGGGCTCGACCTTCCTGATCAACGTGCCGATCGCCGTCGTCGCCGTGTTTGGCGCGCTCGCCCTGGTACCGCCGTCCAAGGCGGAGGGCATGGGCCGGATCGACTACGTCGGTGGTCTGCTGTCGATCGTCACCGTCGGCTCCCTGATCTACGCCGCCATCGAGGGCCCGCACTTCGGCTGGGGCGCCGGCCCCGTCACCGCCGCCGTGGTCGCCGGTGCCGGTCTGGTCGCCTTCGTCGCCTGGGAGCTGCGGCACCCACATCCGATGCTGGACGTCCGAAAGTTCGCGCTGCGGCCCTTCAGCGGCTCGATACTCGCGGTGATGTTCTTCTTCTTCGGTATGTTCGCCGTGCTCTACTACTCGACGCAGTTCCTGCAGTTCGTCCTCGGCTACGGCGCCCTGGACACGGGCCTACGGCTGCTGCCGCTGGGCGGCGCGGTGTTCCTCGGGTCCGCCCTGACCGGGTTGTTCACCCCGAAGCTGGGGGTGAGGGTGATGGTCGTGACCGGCATGGCCATCGGCACGGCGGGCATGTTCCTGCTCACCCAGATCGACAAGGGGTCGACGTACGGGGACTTCCTGGCGCCGCTGATGATGCTGGGCCTCGCGCTCGGACTGAGCATCTCCCCGGCAACCGACACGATCATGGGCTCCTTCCCCGAGTCCGAGCTGGGCGTCGGCGGCGGTGTCAACGACACCGCGCTGGAGCTGGGCGGGGCGCTGGGCATCGCGGTGCTGGGCTCGCTGCTGGGCACGGCCTACCGGGACGAGCTGACCGACCTGGTGGGCAACCGGCTCCCGGGCGAGGCGATGGAGATCGCCAAGGACTCGGTCGGCGGTGGCCTGGCCGTCGCGGAGCGAGTCGCGCAGGATCCCTCCGCCGGGCCCCAGCAGGCCCAGGCCGCCGTGGACGCCGTCCACCAGGCCTTCGCCCACGGCGTCGCCCAGACCAGCCTCATCGGCGGGATCATCATGGCCGCCGGAACACTGATCGTCCTCGCGGTCCTGCCGGGCCGGCGCGGCTTCGCGAAGCAGAGCGCCGATCCGGGGGCCGGGACGACGGCGAGCGAGGCGGCGACTGTGCGGGAGCACACCGGGTCCACCCGCTAGATCGCCGGCGGGGCGTCCACTGGAGCGCCGGGGACGCGTCCGCCGGGTCGCCGGGCACCGCCTTCGCCGGATCGCCCGCCAGGCGCGTCGGGCAGGAGCCCCGGCGGCGCGGGACGCGCAGGGCTCGGGCGTGGTCCAC
>NZ_JBEXDZ010000247.1:0-9163 GCF_040606085.1 Streptomyces sp. NPDC005485
GCTGAAAACTCTCCGGCCGGCGTAGAAAATCAGCCCCTCCGGCGTTTGAGGAGCGGGGGTCCAGGGGCGGAGCCCCGGAAGACGGGACGGGTAGGGGCGGAGGGGGCGAAGAAGACACCTAGCCCCCCAGCCACCGGAACTCGATCGTCTCGTACGGCCCCGCCGTGCCCGTCTCGTAGAGAAGGCCCACCCCGCCGCCCCCGAGCGGGGCCGCCGCCGCGCTCCCGCCCCCGGCACCCGTGGCCGCCAGTGCCCCGAGCAGCCCCGTGACCTCCATGAACGCGGACCTGCGGCTCGACACCGGCATGGCTCTCCCTGGGTTCACAAGGACATGCGACACGGGACATAGGACGTGGGATGTCCGGGTGAACCTAGTGTGCCGGGCGGAGGAGGGCAACACCCGTGCGCCCTCGGCGTGTTGAAGGGACGCCGGTTCAGCCGGTGCCGGGAGTGACCAGCCCCGACTCGTACGCCACGATCACCAACTGCGCCCGGTCCCGCGCGCCGAGCTTGCCCATGATGCGGCTGACGTGGGTCTTCGCGGTGAGGGGGCTGAGCCCCAGCGCCTCGGCCGTCTCCGTGTTGGTGAGGCCGCGGGCGACGAGGGTCAGCACCTGGCGCTCCCGGTCGGAGAGGCATTCGGGGCCGCCCGTCGCGGGCACGGCGGCCGCTGCGGGGCTGCGCAGGAAGCGGGCGATCAGCCGGGCGGTCGGACCGGGCGAGAGCAGGGCGTCGCCCGCCGTGACCGTGCGGATGGCGTCGAGGAGTTCGGCCGGTTTCGTGTCCTTCACCAGGAACCCGGAGGCGCCCGCCCGCAGGGCCTCCACGATGTGCTCGTCGGTGTCGTACGTCGTAAGGACGAGCACCTTCACGCCCGCGAGGTCCTCGTCGGCCGCGATGAGCCGGGTCGCCTCGATGCCGTCGAGGTCGGGCATGCGGATGTCCATGACGACCAGGTCGGCGCGCGAGCCGCGGGCCAGTTCGACAGCTTCCCGGCCGGTGCCTGCCTGTCCGACGACCTCCATGTCCGGTGCCGACTCGACGAGCATCGCGAAGGCGGCCCGCACGAGGGTCTGGTCGTCGGCGAGGAGTACGCGGATGGTCATGAAGCGGTTCTCCGGGGACGTACGCGTACGTCGGTCATCGAGTCTCTCCCTCTCCGGCGCTCCAGGCCTCGGCCCTGCGCATCGGCAGCACGGCGCTCACCTCGAACCCCTTGCCCGGCGCCGGACCGGCGTCCAGTGTGCCGCCCACGCTGCGGGCCCGCTCGCGCATGCCGATGAGCCCGAAGCCGGGCGTGCCGCCGTCCCCCGTGCAGCCCGCCCCGTCGTCGCTGACGGTCACCCGGAGAGCGCCCTCACCCTCGAACACCCGTACCCGCACGGTCAGATCGTCGCGGCCGCCGTGCCGTACGGCATTGGTGAGCGCCTCCTGCACGATCCGGTAGGCGGCCGCGCCCACGGCGGGCGGCGCCCCCTCGCCCTCTGCCGAGAGGTCGACCTTCGCGCCCGCGAGCCGGGCCGCCTCGGCGAGGTCGGACAGGCCGTCGAGGCCCGGCAGCGGGCCGCGTCCGTCGCCCGCGCCGGCGGTGTGCTCGCGCAGCACCTCCAGCGTGGTCCGCAGCTCGCCGCGCGCACTGCGGCAGGTCTCCGCGATGTCGTCCAGGGACTTGGCGACGGCCTCCCGGTCGAGCCGTTCGGGATCGGCGGCCAGCACGTGCGCGGCCACCGAGGTCTGGACGCCGATGAGGGTGATGCTGTGCGCGAGCAGATCGTGCAGATCCCGCGCGATACGCAGCCGCTCCTCGGCGACGCGGCGCCTGGCCTCCTCCTCGCGGGTGCGTTCGGCGCGCTCGGCACGTTCGAGGACCGAGGCGACGTACTGACGGTAGAAGCGCACGTCGACGCCGCAGAAGAGCACGGCGATGACCCAGCCGGAGACCCTCAGCACTTCGATGGCCTGATGGGCGCTGACGGTGAGCATCACGCTCGTGGAGAGGCCGACGACCGTGATGCCGGTCAGGATCGTGCGCAGGGGGCGCCCGGTGACGGCGACCGTGTAGAGCGCGACGTACGTGGCCGGGGTCGTCGCGAGGTGGTTGTTGTCGAGGGCGTGGTACGGCGCGACCAGCGCGGCCACGGCGGCCAGCACCAGCAGCGGGCGCCGCCGCCGCCACACCAGGGGTACGGGGGCGGCGAGCAGCAGGACCCAGCCGAGCGCGTCGGGGCGGCGGCCGGGGTCGGTGAACAGGGCGACGGCCGTGGCGACGACGGCGAGCGCCACCGCCAGCAGCGCGTCGTTGCGGGTGGCGTGCGGGGCCGTACGGGGATCGCGGTTGACCACCGCCATGATCCGTTCGCCCGCGCGGGGCCGCGGCGCCGTGGTGGGGGCGGTGACTGGAAGGGATGCCTGCACCGGTTCATCTTCCGTCAGGGGGCGCCCCTCCCGGGAGAGGGGCGCCCCCTTCGTACGCGTCCCGATGGTGATCACCCTCGGCCGGCGGCGACGGGTTCCTGCTGCCGCGGCCCGGCCTGCGGCGCGGGAGCCCGGGACAGCGGTCCCGGCCACCACACCTTGCGGCGCAGCGCCACACTCGCGCTGGTCACCAGGTACGTACGGACCAGGAAGGTGTCCAGCAGCACCCCGACCGCGATCACGAAGCCCAGTTCGACGAGCGCGACCAGCCCCATGTTGGTCAGCACGGCGAAGGTCGCCGCGAGGACGAGCCCGGCGGAGGCGATGACTCCGCCAGTGGTCCGCAGCGCGGTGAGCGCGGCGGCGACCGGCTCCGCGCCCCGCACCGACTCCTCCCGCATCCGGTGCATGAGGAAGATGCCGTAGTCGACACCGAGGGCGACGAGGAAGACGAAGGACAGCAGCCCCAGCGCCGGATCGGTGCCCTCGAAGCCGAGGAGCGGACCGAAGACCAGCCCCCCGATGCCGAGGGCCGCGCCCCACACCGCGACGACGGCGACGAGGAGCAGCAGGGGCGCGACGAGACTGCGCAGCAGCACCATCAGGATCAGCAGCACGGACACCAGGACGATCGGTACGACGATGAGCCGGTCGCGCGCGTTGGTGTCCTTCAGATCGATCTGCTGGGCGCTCGGGCCGCCGACGTAGGAGTTCTCGAGGTCGTGGCGCAGGGACTTGATGGTGGCGGTCTCGGCGGCCGACTCGGGTGCGCCGTCGGCGGTGACGGAGATCTCCGTCCAGCCCCTGCCGCTGCGTCCGCGCTCGGCACCGGCGACGCCGGGCTCGCTGCGCACCTTGGCGAGGGTGGCGGCGGCCCGTGCGGTCGGGGTGATGACGGTGATCGGCTGGGTGCCGCGCTCGGGGTAGGTCCTGGCGAGGGTCTCCATGGCGGCGACCGAGTCGGGCCTGTCGACGAAGGAGTCCTGCTGCTTGAGCGCGCCGGGCAGGTTGAACATGCCGAGCGCGAGGGCGCCGAGCAGGACGACTCCGCCCGCGAGGACGGCGTAGGGGCGGCGTCCGGCGGAGCTGCCCATCGCCGAGAAGAGGCTGCGCCGCTGCTTGGGCTCGCTTCCGAAGGCCGGGATGAGGGGCCAGAACAGGCGGCGGCCGAACAGCACCAGGACGGCGGGCAGCAGGGTCAGCATGGCGGCGAGGGCGCACAGGACGCCCACGGTGCCCATCGGGCCCATGCCGCGGCTGCTGTTGAGGTCGGCGGCGAGCAGGCAGAGCAGTCCGGCGGCCACGGTCCCGGAGGAGGCGAGCACGGCGGGCCCGCAGCCGCGCAGGGCGGCCCGCATCGCGTCGTAGGGCCGCTCGACGCGCCGCAATTCCTCGCGGTAGCGGGAGATGAGCAGCAGCGCGTAGTCGGTGCCCGCGCCGAAGACGAGGATCGTCATCACGCCCTGGCTCTGGCCGGTGACGGCGGTGCCGAAGGCCTGGTGGAGTCCGTAGGCGACGCCCATCGAGAGGTAGTCGGCGACTCCGGCGACGGCGAGCGGCACGAGCCACAGCAGCGGGCTGCGGTAGATGAGGATCAGCAGGACGGCGACCACGGCGACGGTGGTGTAGAGCAGCGGTCCGCCGAGCGAGTTGTAGACCTCGGCGGCGTCGGTGGCCAGCGCGCCCTGTCCGCCGACGTCGACGCCGAGCCCGTCCCCGCCGCGGGCCACGTCGCGTACGCCGTGGACGAAGTCGTCCCGGAGCTTTTCGTCGGTGCCGGGGGCCGAGCTGCTGACCGGGTACATCAGCGTGGTCCCGTCCCGGGAGGGCACGGCGTGCGGGGTCCCTGTGAGCCGGTTCTCGCGGCCGATCTCGGCGATCTGCCGGGCGGCCGTCGCGCGGTCGGCGCTGCTGAGGCCGCCGTCGCGGTGGTAGACGAGGACGAGCTCGGTGGTCTCTCCCCCGGGCAACTGGTCCTCGATCCTGGCCACTTGGGTGGAGTCCGCGCTCGCGGGCAGGTAGTCCACGGCCCGGTCGTGCTGTACGTCGGCGAGCTTCGACGCGAACGGCCCGACGGCGGCCAGGACGGCCACCCAGAGCCCGAGCAGCAGCCAGGGCACGGCTCGTCGCCGGGTCCGCGTCGTTGTCGTCTTGCCTGGCCCCATGCCGGGCCCCCCTCCTGGACGGGTGTCTGGACATGACCAGACTCCCGGCGCACGGGAGGGGATTCGTCGCGCGGGAGGGCGAGTTCGGGGCTACTACCAGGGGCGGCGAAGCGGCCTGACTACTCCCCGGGGAGTACGGCGCAGGAGCAGCGGGACCCCTCGGGACGAGACCCTGCCGGGGTGGTCACGAGGGCGTGCGTGCCGCCGCCAGCAGCCGGGTCACGTCGTCCGAGCAGATCGTCAGCGCCGAGCCGACGGTGCTGAGGACGTCCCGCTCGGCGGGCGTGTACGGCCCGTCCGCGAGTGCGATGCGAGCGCCCTGGAGCAGGATGGCCTCCCTGCCGACCGGGGCGAGGTGCGGGGCCAGCGGGTCCAGTGCCTCGTGGAGCTCTATGGCGAGTCCCGCGCCGCAGGGCTCGCCGAAGATGCGGCCGGTGTCGGCGGCGAGGGCGTCGACGAGGGCGCTGAGCTGGTCCTCGGTGCAGTCGTCGAAGCCGGCCGAGCGGACGGTGGCGGCGGCGGTTTCGAGAGAGGTGCGGGAGCAGGTGCCGCCCGCGGCGAGCACGGCGAGGGCGACGGTGTGCACGGCGTCGCGGAGCATCGCGGAGAAGCGGGTGGTGGTGGGGTGGTCGAGGACGTCGGCGCCGTAGTGGTGGCGGCAGGCGGCGCATTCGACGACGGGTCCGCTCTCGCCGCGCGGCAGGACCGGGACGCCGAGGAGGGTGAAGCGCCGACGGCCGGTGAGGCGCTGGTAGTTGCGGTCGCCTCCGCATCCGGGGCAGAAGAACTCGCCGTCACCGACGGCGGTCCACGCGGTGCGGGTGCCTAGGATGCGGGTCATGTGACCAACACGGACAACACGACCTTTTCGTCCCCATCCTGGCAGCACGTCGCACCTCCGTAACCCCGCGGCAACATCGCCGCGTTGGCGTGATGTTAGCCACATTGTCGAGGCGGAGTCAGTACCTCGGGCGAGACCTCTCCGTGACATCCACGCGGATTGGCCGGTAAACGACCCGGCCCCGCCCGCCTCGAAAGGCGGACGGGGCCACAAAGAAGCCGGTCAGGCGAGTCAGCGGGCCGCGCGGTTGACGGCGGAGACGACGGCCTTCAGCGAAGCACGTGTCGTATTCGCGTCGATGCCGATTCCCCACAGAACCTGTCCGTCGATCGCACATTCGATGTACGAGGCGGCCTGCGCCGAGGCGCCCTCGCTCATCGTGTGCTCCTGGTAGTCAAGGAGGCGGACGTCGCAACCAATACCTTCCAGGGCGTCGAAGAACGCGGAGATCGGGCCGTTGCCGGTACCGGTCAGCACGGTGTCGACGCCGTCGACCGACGCCTCCACGGTCAGCGTGTCCACGCCGTCCTTGTCGGTCGTGGACTGGCCGTTCTTGACCTGGATACGGCCCCACGGGTTCTCGGGGTTGGGCAGGTACTCGTCCTGGAAGGCCGCCCAGATGTCCTTCGGCGTGACCTCGCCGCCCTCGGCGTCCGTCTTCGCCTGGATGATCTTCGAGAACTCGATCTGCATCCGGCGCGGCAGGTCCAGCTTGTGGTCGTTCTTCAGGACGTAGGCGATTCCGCCCTTGCCGGACTGCGAGTTGACCCGGATGACGGCCTCGTAGGAGCGGCCGACGTCCTTCGGGTCGATCGGCAGGTACGGGACGGCCCACTCGATGTCGTCGACGGTGACGCCCTTGGCCTTGGCGTCGGCCTCCATCGCGTCGAAGCCCTTCTTGATGGCGTCCTGGTGGGAGCCGGAGAAGGACGTGTAGACCAGGTCGCCCACGTACGGGTGACGGGGGTGGACCTCCATCTGGTTGCAGTACTCGGCGGTGCGGCGGACCTCGTCGATGTTCGAGAAGTCGATCTGCGGGTCGACGCCCTGCGAGAACAGGTTCATGCCCAGGGTGACCAGGTCGACGTTGCCGGTGCGCTCGCCCTGGCCGAACAGGCAGCCCTCGATGCGGTCGGCGCCGGCCATCAGGGCCAGCTCGGCGGCGGCGACGGCCGTACCGCGGTCGTTGTGCGGGTGGACCGACAGGCAGACGTACTCGCGGCGGGACAGGTTGCGCGACATCCACTCGAAGCGGTCCGCGTGCGTGGAGGGCGTCGAACGCTCCACCGTGGCGGGCAGGTTGAGGATGATCTCGCGGCCCGGGCCGGGCTGCCAGACGTCCATGACCGCCTCGCAGACCTCCAGGGCGAAGTCGATCTCGGTGTCGGTGAAGATCTCCGGGCTGTACTGGTAACCGAACGTCGTCCGCTCGTCCAGCAGCTTCTCGGCGTACTCCATGACCAGCCGGGTGCCGTCGACGGCGATCTGCTTGATCTGGTCCTTGGAGCCGCGGAAGACGACCCGGCGGAAGACCGGCGCCGTCGCGTTGTACAGGTGGACGTTCGCGCGCTTGGCGCCGACCAGGGACTCCACGGTCCGCTCGATCAGGTCCTCGCGGGCCTGGGTCAGCACGGAGATCGTGACGTCGTCCGGGATCGCGGTCTCGTCCTCGATGATCGAGCGGACGAAGTCGAAGTCCGTCTGCCCGGAGGCGGGGAACCCGACCTCGATCTCCTTGTAGCCCATCTTCACCAGCAGGTCGAACATCTCGCGCTTGCGGGCGGGCGACATGGGGTCGATCAGGGCCTGGTTGCCGTCACGCAGGTCGGTGGAGAGCCAGCGGGGGGCGGCGGTGATCCGCTGCTCCGGCCACGTACGGTCGGGGATGTCGACCTGGTCGTACGGGCGGTACTTGTGGATCGGCATGGACGTCGGCTGCTGGCGGTTCTGGCTGTTCGCCATGATGCGTGGGCTCCTCAGGATGTCCGGAAGGACGGCCGACGGCGCAACGCCAGACTCCGCGGGGAGGGGGTCGGCCTCGACTACAGGCCCTCGCCGCGGCAGCTAAGGAGAAGCAGCCCGAAACGCATGATGCTCAGCAGAGTAGCCGAGCCGCGCTCCCTACGGGGGGCTGTATCAGTATGCGGGACCGCCGGCGCATAGCGGGGCAAAAAGTGCGCCATACCACTTGAGAGCGGACTCCAAGGCTCCTTATCACCGTATTTCACCAATCATGGTTGCAGGTAGTGACAGAGTCATAACCCAGTGCAAGGGTGCCGGGCATGACGACCAACGGGGGCTTCGAGCCCGTCTTCTGCACCATCGTTCCACCGCATGTCCTCGACAAGCTGGCCCAGCACGAGGACCCCGCGCTCGCCGGTCCCGCGCGCCGCACCCTGGAGCGCGACGCCTTCGAGCGCACCCACCGCCGCCTGACCACGGTGATCGGCGCGCCCACCGTGGCCCCGCCGAAGGAGGCCGCCGAGGACAAGCCGCTGCGCACGATCTACGACGCCAAGCACCACCAGGACCTGCCGGGCAAGAAGGTCCGCGGCGAGAGCGACAAGCCCGGCAAGGACGCCACCGTCAACCGCGCCTACGCGGGCCTCGGCGCGACCTTCGAGCTGTACCTCAAGGCGTACACCCGCAACTCGATCAACGGCGAGGGCCTGCCGCTGAACGCGACCGTGCACTACGACCGGGACTACAACAACGCGTTCTGGAACGGCGAGCAGATGGTGTTCGGCGACGGGGACGGCGAGATCTTCCTCGACTTCACCATCCCGGTCGACGTCATCGGCCACGAACTCACCCACGGCGTCACGCAGTACACGGCGAACCTCACCTACTTCGGCCAGCCCGGCGCCCTCAACGAGTCGATGTCGGACGTCTTCGGCTCGCTCATCAAGCAGTACACGCTCGGCCAGAGCGCCGCCGAGGCCGACTGGCTGATCGGCGCGGGCCTGCTCGCCCCGCGCGTCACCGGAACGGCGCTGCGCTCCATGAAGGAGCCGGGCACGGCGTACGACGACGACGTGCTCGGCAAGGACCCGCAGCCCGCGACGATGGAGGGGTACGTGAAGACCGGCCGCGACAACGGCGGCGTCCACATCAACTCCGGCATCCCCAACCACGCGTTCTACCTCGTCGCCGACGCGCTCGGCGGCAACGCCTGGGAGCGGGCCGGACAGATCTGGTACGACGTCCTCACCGGCGGCGCGCTCCAGTCCCAGGCGAGCTTCTCGGACTTCGCCAAGCTGACGGTCGCGCAGGCGCGCAGCCGGTACGGCGAGGGCGAGGAGTTGCAGAGCGTCCTGAAGGCGTGGGAGCAGGTCGGCGTCCCGTCGGCGTAGCACCGCCGCCCGTCTCGTACTAGACAGGACCCATGCGTATCCAGGTGAGGCGGACAGGCGGGTTCGCGGGTATCGAGCGTCATGCCGAGGTGGAGACCTCGGGACGGCCCGACGCCCATGAGTGGCAGGCCCTGGCCGAGCGGGCGGTAGCCGCCGGCCGGGGCACGCCCCCGGTCGGCGTACCGGACGGCTTCAGCTACCGGATCACCGTCAACGGAAAGACGGTGTACTGCGCGGATCCACGCCTGACGGAGGAGCAGCGCAAGCTGATCTCGAGGGTGCTGAAGGAGGGCGCCTAGGGGGTGTTTTGAAAGTCCTGTGCGGTGCCCGCGGTGTCCGGTGCGTGCCCTCGGCGTGCCGGACGAAGGCCCTCGTACTGGACGTACTTG
>NZ_JBEXDZ010000248.1:0-9124 GCF_040606085.1 Streptomyces sp. NPDC005485
GCCGGTTGGGGGGTGTTCCTGACGATCCTGCACGCCAAGGCTGAAAGCGCCGGACGGGAAGTGATCGCCGTGGACCCCCGCAACACCTCCCGCACCTGCCCCCAATGCGGGCACACCGCCAAGGAGAACCGGCCCACACAGGAAAAGTTCCACTGCCTCGCCTGCGGCCACCACGCACACGCCGACACAGTGGGCGCCCTCAACGTTCTACGGGCCGGGCTGGTCCGTCGCCACGCCAACCCGGCGTAGCGAGAAGCCCCCGGCTTCAGCCGGGGGAGGAGTCACAGGACTTGGTGACGTCCCTGACGGACAGCTGCGCTACGGCAACGGGGTCGACGGTGGGCAGGGCACTATGGTCTCGGTCGCACATATGGCTTTCCCTGGGTATGCGAAGGGTCTACGGGCAGCAGAAACGGCGGCATCGGCCGTGCCCGGACTCAGACGAAGAAAAGGAAAGCCATGCCTCCACCATAACAAGACGAACCGTCTCGCCTCAATTCGTGCGCGCCACGAAGTCCGTGATCCTCCGCACCCTCGTTCATCCGACTACGACGGGGTCGCGGGGCCCCGGCAGGCGTATCACTACGCTCCCCCGCCGTTCGGTCAAGATCTGGTCGAGCCACCGCAGAGGCGGCCGTTCGGCTGCCGCAACCAGGCGCTGATTCAGCGGCCTTTGCTGCTCCGCGGGACGTGACCGCAGGCATGATGGAGGCCATGACTCACACCGCCCGTCGCATGTTCGAGCTCCTGGAGCCGATCTGTCTGGTCACCTTCTTCGCCGACGAGTGCAACGAGGAGCTGGCCGCGCTCGGCCATCGCACCTACTGGGACGGCTACTTCGCCAGCCGCGCCGCGCCGCTGGGGCGGGTGCCGGCGCAGGTCGTGCACGCGGCCTTCTACAACTTCGCCGACGGGGAGGCCGCGCGACACATCCCGAGCGCATGGGAGACGATCCCGCCCGAGGCGTCCGTCGCCGCGCGGCAGCGGGGCAGCGCGGCCTCCGTACGGCGGATCCTCGGCGACGAGCTGGCCGACTCCCCGGGCCTGGTGCGCGCCGCCGACCTGACCACCAAAGCCGCGACGAGCGCGCCCACAGAAGGTCGGGTGATGTACGCCGGGATGCGCACCCTTCCCGTGCCGGGCGACCCGGTCGCCCGGCTGTGGCATTCCGCGACCATGCTGCGCGAGCACCGCGGTGACGGTCACATCGCCGCTCTCGTCGGTGCGCGCATCGGCGGCACGGAGGCCCACGTGCTCAGCGCACTGGAAATGGACATCCACCCGCCGGAGTCGTTCGGGCGCATCCATCACCTGCCGAAGGAGCGGCTGGCCGCGGTCATGGACGGCTTGCGCGAGCGCGGACTCGTCGACAACGAGGGCCGGTTCACCGACGCCGGCCGTGAGACCAAGCAACACATCGAAGCCCTTACCGACGAGCTCGCCGCCCCGCCGTACGACGCCCTGTCCCCCGCCGAGCTCGACGAGCTGGTCGCCGAACTCGAACCCATCACCGCGAAGCTGGTGGCCGCCGGGTCGCAGTGACGAACAGTGAGGACGGGTCGAGGAGTTCGCCGTTCGGTACGGCGACTTCTCGGCACGGTGTTCGCACCCGAGGTGGGCGTGGTCATACCCCCTGTCGGCGTGGAGCTTGCCGGGCTGCGACCTGGGACTGGGCCTTGACGCGTTCGCGTCGCCGGCACGGCAGTAGGGTGAACCGGTGACCTCCTTACCGGAAGACTCGCCGCAACTGATCGGCGAAGACGACCGCGATACGGCCGTGCAGCGCCTGCAGGAGGCGTACACCGAAGGGCTCATCTCGCACGAGGAGTTGGACGAACGCCTCCACCAGGTGCTCACCGCCAAAGCGCATGGCGAGCTCGTGTCGGCCCTGGGTTCGCTCCCGCGGGAGCGCCCGGGCACCACCTCAACGATCGCCGCGGCGGGCGGACGGATCCTGCGGCGAGGCGCATGGCGGGTACCTCGGACCCTCAAGGTCGAGTCCGCATACGGTAGGGCGCGCCTGGATCTGTCCCGGGCGATCATCGAGTATCCGGTCGTCGACATCGAGCTGCAACTCGGAACCGGCGGGGCCAGAATCACGGTGCCCTGCGACGCAGTCGTTGACGTCGACGGTCTGCGCACTGGGTGGAAGGACCTGCGCTACAAGGCCCCGCAGCGTTCCCGCCCCGGCGGGCCGACGATCCGAATCTCCGGAACCATGGGCTTCGGAAGATTGAAGATCCGCCACGCCCGGCGTTGAGGCTCCGGCGGTAAGGCCCCGTCAGTAGCTCTCCGAGTCGGGGATCAGATGCATCGCGGCCTCCTCGGCCGAGGCGCCGGCGCCGTCCAGGCCGATGTCAGACGCGATCAGGTCGGACTCGGTGTTCGGATGGGCTATCTCCTCGGCGAGCCGCTCGTCCAGGCTCTCGCCCCGCTGCTGCTCCGACGCCGTGCCCCCGTTATGCTCCGCGGAGCAGCTCGTGGCGGGAGACGCAGGCCCGCAAGGCGGATTCAAGCCGGCCGGCGTCCAGTGGGCCCTCGACAAGGGTGGCGGCGGACACGTGGTGGACGGGGGCGCCGGAGGCGATCTGCTCCAGGTACCAGAGTCTTTCCTGGCCGTGGGAGAGCGGCAGCCGGGACGCCTACGCCGAGCGGGCCGTGGGTCGTGTTTCCAAGTCGTCGTGCACGATGACCTTCCCTGGTTCGCGGTACGGTGGGTGCGGTGACGGACCGGGAGTCAGCCCGCGCGGTCGGCACGCTGCGCCGACGGGCCGTCCTGTTGGCCGGCCGTCATCGTCGGGCTTCGGTGTCATCCCCGTGACTCTCCTCTCGAGGTGAAGGCAGATCGGTGGGCCGTGTCCGCGGGGGCTGTACGGCGGTCTGCTCCGGGTGACGCTGTCGGATGGGAGTGAAGGCGGCGGCCACGACCACGGCCAGGAAGACCACGGCAACTGCCGTCAGCGGTCCGCGTGTCCCCAGCCGGCCGACCAGGGCGGTGAGCAGGGCCGCACCGAGGGGCGCGAGACTGCCGTGGATCGTCCAGAACGCGGCGGTGACCCGGCCGAGCAGATGGTCCGGCGTGACCTGTTGCCGCAGGGACATCGAGCAGACGCCTGCCAGGGCCATGCCGAAGGAGTACAGACAGATCGTCACGGCCGCCACGGACACGTGCCCGGTGCCGCCCAGCACCAGCACCGACACCGAGCACAGACTCATCGCGCCGAGCCAGCAGCGGCCGAACCCCCAGGAGCGGCGCATCCAGGCGGTCGCGGCGGCAGCCACGCAGGTGCCCAGCCCGGCCAGCGCGAGCACGTAACCCACCGTGCGTTCGTCCTGCCCCAGACCGTGCCGCAGGTGGTAGATGAACACGTCGGTCATGCCCAGGCTGAGGAAGGTGGTGACGGTCAGCAGCACGGTGAGCGCCCGCAGCACCGGCGTACGCCACAGGAACGCGGCGCCGACCCGGAAGCCGGAGCGCAGGTCCTGTGCCCGGGCCGCCTTGCTCTCCGCCTCGTCGGCCGACGGCCGCGCGGTGGACCTCAGTCTGATGAACGCCAGGCCCACGAAGGAGATGCCGAAGCTGCCCGCGTTGATGGCGACGGCAGCCGTCGGCCCGAAGAGCCCGGCCACCACACCGGCCAGGGCCGGGCCGGCGATGTACGCGATCGCGTTCGTCGCCTCCAGCCGGCCGTTCGCCGCGACGATCTGCTCCTTGTCGACGAGGTTCGCCACGGCGGTGACATATGTGATGTTGAACAGCATCTCGAAGACCGAGGCCAGCGCCATGGCCACGTACAGCAGCCAGATCTGCGGGCTCACGGCCCAGCAGACCGGGATCGCGCCGTACAGCACCAGCCGGGCGGCGTCGCACAGCATCAGCAGACGCCGCCGGTCGAAGCGGTCGGCCCAGGCGCCGCCCACCAGACCGGTGAGCAACGAGTCCACGCCCGCGACGGCCGTGAGCAGCCCCATCTGCGCCGCCGACCCGGTCGTGTGCAGCACCAGCAGCGGAAGCGCCACCAGTGAGAAGGCGTTGCCGACCTCGGACAGTGCCTGGACCGCCCAGAAGACGGAGAAGTCCCGGTTGGACCAGAGCGAACGCGCGAACATGCGAGGATCTTCCGTCCTGGAGCTAGCGGTCGGGGGTGTACGGCTCCGCCATGGCGACCGCGATCCGGGGGGCCCGTGAACGGCTCGCGGCCGTGCGAGACCAGCATGTTGTCGATCACCAGGACGTCGTCCGCACGGTAGTCGAAGCGGGTCGCCGCGGCTCGGTATCAGTCCCGGAGATGGTCCATGACGTCGTCCGGGATCGGTTCGCCGTCGCCGTAGTAGGTCTGACTGGGGAGGTTCTCCTCGCCCAGCATCTCAAGGAGACCGAGCCGTGTACGGCGCCAGGTTCTGATCGGCGAAGAAGTACGCGAGATCGGCCGGCGCCGACTCGTCGAATGGATACGTGAGGGAGTAGTAGTCCACCGGCTTCAGAACGAGCCCGTACTCGTCGCTCCGCTTGAAGTAGGGGCTGAAGCGGTCGAAGCGCACCGTGTACACGCCGTGCGGCGGCACCAGGTGGACGAAGTCACGCAGTTCCTCGGCGTACTTGCGGTAGACCTCCGGGCCCTGGCCCGGGAATCCGATCAGCAGGTTCGACTCGGGCTTGATCCCGAACTCCTCGCAATTCTTGAGGAACTGCAGGTTCTGGAACGCGGTCGTGCCCTTGCCCATCAGTTTGAGTGTCGAGGAGGACAGCGCCTCGGTACCGGGCCGGACGACGGTGACACCGGCGTCCGTCATGGCCCGCAGGTCCTGACGGCTCAACGGGCTTTGACCTCGTAGAAGATCTCGGCTCCCGGCGGCGGGTCGAGCCGCGGGAAGACCTCACGCGCGTAGTTGCGTGGCATAACATTGTCGGTGCAGAAGAACGCGGTGTAGGCGGGCGCGAAGCCAAATAGCCATTCGAACTGCCGGACGGCCAGGTCCGGAGCCATGGACCGAAATGCCATGCTTTCGCCGTTCAGCCTGCAGAACGTGCAGTGCGAACGCTGCCCCCACCAGCAGCCACGCGACGTCTCGAAGAACAGCATCGGCTTACTGGTCCCCGTGCGCCGCGGTTCCGGATGAACCTGCAGCGCCTCGAAGAAGCTGTCGTAGTCGGGCAGGAAGAAGTCATCGATATCGCGTTCCGCGCCAACGGCCTTACGGAAACACGGGTCTCGGCAGTTTCGCTCGTAAAGGATTCCCGGAACGGTGTCGGCACGCTCCGGCTCACCGTCGAGCACACAACGAACGAACTCACCGAAGGTGTTCAGCGCGGGCCCGGAGAAGACGAAGTCGACGGTCGGCACATGCTGGGCAAACATCGAGCTGAACCCCCACGATGTCGGCCCCGTCGAGCCGGTAACGGTCGATCAGTTCCTCGCAGAACTCCCGGAGTCCGTCCCGCGCCGACAGGACCTGCTCACGGAAGTCGGCCCACCAGGCACCCCGGTAGTAGCGCTGGAAGTACTCGGTGGTGGTGTCGGCCTCGCCGGGAAAAGCGATGTGCCGGAACAGCCAGTCCCCGATCCTGGTGTCCACATGATCGTGACTCACTGAGAGAGCCCCGTACAGACGTGTCCCGAAGAATTCAGCCATGTCCTGGTTGAGGTAGCACACGTGCGCTTGCGCCCGGTCGGCAAACTCCCGGTGATCATTCGTTTTGAGTCTAGTAGTGCTTCGTTAGGTTCTGGTTCTGGTGAGGGGGCGGCCGCAGGTGGTGCAGGTGCCGGTCCAGCAGCGCAGCAGGTCTTGGAGTGCGTCGAGGACTTGGTAGAGGCTCAGGCTGCTGTGAGGGCTTTTGGGTCGTAACGCCGCAGGGTGAGGAAGGCCTGGGCGGCGGTGACGAGGGTGACGTGGTGGTGCCAGCCGCGCCAGGTGCGGCCCTCGAAGTGGTCCAGGCCCAGGCCGTGTTTGAGTTCGCGGTAGTCGTGCTCGATGCGCCAGCGCATCTTCGCCCAGCGCGCCAGGTCGGCGACGGGGGTGGTGGCGGGCAGGTTGGTCATCCAGTAGCCGGTGGGCTCCGTCGCCTCCTCGGGCTGTTCGACCAGCAGGGTCCGCAGCGGCAGCACACCGTCCCACCGGCCGCGTCCACCGGCTTGTTCCTGCGCTGTGCGGGTGGCTTCCTTGCCCGAGGGCCGCACCTCGAGTACCGCAAAGCGTGAGGTCATCGATCCCTTGCTGCCCTGGCGCCAGGTGACGGTTTCGAAGCGGGTGTCCGCATCGATGAGTTGGTGCAGAGGGCGGGCCGGCTCACGGTAGCGGGGCAGCGTGGGCGGGCCCAGCCCCGGGTAGGGCGGCAGATGCGGGACGGTGCCGGCGGGCCGGGCGATTTCCTTGGGCTCGACGGCCATGACGTAGGACCAGCCGCGTTCCTCCAGGGCCAGGCGGAAGGCCACGCTGCGGCCGTAGCCGCAGTCGGCCACGATCACCGGCACCGACACCAGCCAGTCGGCCAGCCTGTCCAGCAGTCCCAGGGCCAGGCGGGGCTTGGTCACATGCCCCACCTCCTCGGGCACCCCCGCGGCCGTGCGTCGCTGGGTGTCATGCGCCCACTCCTCCGGCAGGAACAGCTCCCACTCCAGCGGACAGGAGGCGGTGTCGGTGGCCGCATGCACGCTGACAGCGACCTGGCAGTTGGCCCGCTTGCCCAGTGCCCCGCAGTACTGCCGGGCCACCCCGACCGAGGCCCGTCCGCACTTGGGAAACGACACATCGTCGACCACCCACACCTCGGGCCGAACCACCTGAACCAGCCGTTCGGCGATCCGCCGCCGCACCGGCGTCCACTGCCACGGCGACTGGTTGACGAACTGCTGCAGGGCCTGCATGTTCCCGTCCGGCAGACGCCGGGCCATCGGCTGGATCGACTTGCGCCGGCCATCCAACATCAGTCCCCGCAGATAGCACTCGCCCCTGGCCCGCTGATCCTTGCGCGGCACCGACGCGAACACGTCCTCCACGAACAGCCCCAACGCGGCCCGTAATCGGTTCACTTCATGCGTGTCCACATACCCAACATGCTCTTGATCAGCGCAAACGTATAGACCTAACGAAGCACTACTAGTGCGCGATGGCTTGAGTCGGCAGGGACGTTCAGGCCAACGGGAATTCCGTCGTAGGTGGCATGAGGTACGGATGGAATGAGGTTGTTTTCCCGCTGCCGCAGGGTGCGTTCGTCGTGGTCCGGCGCGTATTCGTCGAAGACTTAACGGGCATGGCGGTCGGTTGTCGCGCGGGACGAGACGGACGGGCCGGGGGATGATTCAGCCAAGTGCAACGAGCGCTTGCGCCGGCGGGCGGGAGTTCCGGCCGCTGGACGGACACCTTGTCACCTCGTCCGGCATCAGCGTCCGCAGAGAGCGGTCACCCCACAGGCCGCCCCACGCCACCCTGGGCCTGGGCGCCGGGCCGGCGACTGTCGACCTCCTTCACCCCCGATGTGCTTGACCTGCGGCGTTTCATTCATATGCCCTGCGAATGTTTCGGCCCCTCTCGCGAATCATGCGAGAAGTATTGACGTCGTTCACCGGTTCCCTATCATCCAAGTTGCTCGACACGTCGATCCTTGTTCGACATGGCGAACACATCAGGTCCTCTCCACCCGCACAGCAGGGCGCCCCTGAGTCACGCCCACCGCAACCGCCGAGCCGCAAGGAGCATGCCGCACGATGCATATGTCATGGCCCCATCAATGCTCTGATCGTCGTCTCGCGTCGGCAGGCGCCTCGCTCGGTGACGCTCGATGAACGTCCGGCACAGGCCGGTGCATTTCGCCGCAACCCGAAGACACCGGGCGCCGCCGGCCTTTCAGAAGGTCTCGCAGGACCGGGAAGCCGAAAGGCGTCAGCCCGGTACCCACGGACTGCTGCGAACCGCACCCCCTCCACAATCCGGACAGCCTCTGCCGGGGCCGACCGGAACCGCGTACTCAAGGATGACGAGGTCCCCATGCGCAGACGAAGTTTCAGCCGCAGACGCCTGTCCGTGGTGCTCGCCGCTGCGGTTACGGTCCTGATCGCGCTGGCGGCGACACTCGTCGCCAACCCGGCTCAGGCGGCCACCAGTGGCGCCGTTCGCGGTGTTGGTTCCGGCCGATGTCTCGATGTACCGAACGCCGCCCAGACCGACGGCACGTACCTGCAGATCTGGGACTGCTCGGGCGGGACCAACCAGCAGTGGACGTCGACGGACAGCAGCCAGCTGACCGTCTACGGCAACAAGTGCCTAGATGTTCCCGGCCACGCCACCACGGCCGGCACCCGCGTACAGATCTGGACCTGCAGCGGCGGTGCGAACCAGCAGTGGCGGGTGAACTCCGACGGCACGATCGTCGGCGTGGAGTCCGGGCTGTGCCTGGACGTCACGGGCCACGGCACGGCCAACGGCACGGCGGTGGAGATCTGGACGTGCAACGGCGGCAGCAACCAGAAGTGGACCGGCCTGTCCGGCACGACCCCTCCCGACACGTGTTCTCTTCCCTCGACATACCGGTGGACGTCGACGGGTGCGCTGGCGCAGCCGGCGAACGGATGGGTCTCGCTGAAGGACTTCACCAACGTGGTGTACAACGGCAAGCACCTGGTCTACGCGTCGAACGTTTCGGGGTCGGGGTACGGCTCGATGGCGTTCGGTCCCTTCACGAACTGGTCGGACATGGCATCGGCCGGCCAGACCGGGATGAGCCAGTCCACGGTGGCGCCCACGCTGTTCTACTTCGCCCCCAAGAACATCTGGGTGCTGGCGTCCCAGTGGGGTGCGTCGCCCTTCATCTACCGGACCTCCAGCGACCCCACCAACCCCAACGGCTGGTCTGCGCCGCAGGCGCTGTTCACCGGCAGCATCCCCAACTCCGCCCCGATCGACCAGACCCTGATTGCTGACGGCCAGAACATGTACCTGTTCTTCGCCGGGGACGACGGCAAGATCTACCGGGCGAGCATGCCGATCGGGAACTTCCCGGGCAACTTCGGCTCGTCGTACACGACGGTCATCCCCAACGGCTCCGGCAAGACGACCACCATCCGCATGCTGATGGGCCTGATCGAACCGACCACGGGCACGGCGCGGGTCCTGGGGCACCCGATGC
>NZ_JBEXDZ010000249.1:0-8898 GCF_040606085.1 Streptomyces sp. NPDC005485
GCTGGGGGCCTGCTACGCGACGGGCAGAGACGTACCGGCACGGACCCTTCCGTGCGTGCGCGGCTGCGGGTGCGTGGGGGCCGGGGAGTGGGGGCTTGCGGCTGCCGCTTCACTGCGGGTGCGCGTGGCGCTGGGGGCCGGCGAAGCCGCGTTACTGCGGGTGGGCTTGCGGTTGGGGGCGGTTGCCCACCCGGCAGCGGGGCGCGTGTGGCGCCGGGGGCCGGCGAAGCCGCGTTACTGCGGGCGTGCGTGGAGCTGGGGGCGGCTGCCCACCCGGCCGCGGGGGTGCGTGGGGCGCCGGGTGGCCGGCGAAGCCGCGTTACTGCGGGCAATCGTGCCGCCAGGGGCGGCACGGGTGGGCGCAGCGGCACCCCGTGAACGCCGGGCTGCGTGACCCACCCCCGGCCGGCACCAACGCCGGGTAACCGAGCAAAGCCAGGGGGGCACCCGGGGTTTGCCCGCCCACCCCCGCTCACCCGGGGTTACATGCGGCTCAGGGAGGCTGTGGCCAGGAGGACGTCGTGGATGGCGTTGCGGTCGCCGTGCTGGCCGGTGGCGGCCTCCTCCGGAGAGACGTGACCCGCGGCGAGGCGGCAGAACTCGACGCCGTCGAGGGCGACATGAGCGACCTCGTGGTCGGCGGACGCGGACGCACCGGGCGAGTCGAGCGGGATGAGCCACTCACCGCCCCCGGACCCCTCGATCTCCAGCCGAAGGCTGCGCCCCGGCGCCCCGGCAGGCACAAGATGCCGGACCGGCGGCGCGGACAGCCCCGCCCGCCGCCGCTCGGCCAACGAGCCCGGCAGCATGCGCGCGGCAAGGTCGATCATCTTGTGCAGGTGCCGGGGAGCCGGCGGCTCGTAGGGATAGTCCACCGCGTTCGCGATGTCCCCCGCGTGCACCCAGCACTCGAAGGCCCGGTCCAGCATCGAGTCCCGCAACGGCAGCTCGAAGTCACCGTAGGAGACGGCCAGGCGCCCGGAGCCACCGCCCGCGAACGCCACCGTACGGACCAGGTTGTGGCTCTGCTCGCGCCACGGGCCCCGTACGGAACGGGTGGGCGGGTAGTGCGAGGCCCGCCAGTACGCCTCGGTGCGGCCCGCCGGCCCCGCCGCCTTCGGCGATGTGTCGCCGAGCGGGTCGTCCAGGCCCAGCGCGCTCGCGACGAGGCCGTCCACGGTGAGGAGATGGGCGATGACTCCGGCGACCGTCGTACGGCGGCTCGTGGGGCCGTCGCCCTCGAACCACCGCAGCCGCACCGGCGCGTGCCACTCCGCGTCACCTATGTCCTGGAGCAGCGCGTCGAGCCGCGCGGCCTCCGCGTCGTACGGCGCCGCCCACTCGGGCACCGGGATGCGCGGCGGGCGCCGGCCGAGGCAGCCCGCGAGGACGCGGGTGCGGAGGGTGGGGTCCAGGTCGAGGCTCTCGGCGGGGTGCAGCAGGCCCACCGCCTCGCGCAGCCGCAGCGCCTCGTCCGCGCAGGAGCCGCAGTCCCCGAGGTGGTCCTCCACGGCCAGGGTCTCCTCCGGCGAGCAGGCCGCCAGCGCCCATGCGCCGAGCAGTGACTTCAGTACCCGGTGGTCGAGGAGGAGGGGTGACAGCGCCGGGGTCGGGGTCGCGGTCGGTTCCCGCTCCGGGGCCGGGTCCGGGTCCGGCAGCGGGTGGCCCGTGTCCTCGACCGAGGCGCGTGGCATGGGTATGCGCGGCGACTCGCCGTCGCGGCCGTCGCCGTTGCCGTCGCCGGGGCCCTGCGGGCCGCCGACCTCGCCGAAGGGCTGCTCGTCCTCGTTGCCCTCCCGGTCGTCGAACGCCTCGGAACCGTCCGTTCCGCCGTTCACCGCGCACCCCCGTGTTCGGGCGGCGTCCCGGAGGGGCCCGCGTCGTGGGCGGTGGACAGCAGTTGCAGGCCGAGGCGGAGCCGACGGCGGGCCTCGTCCTCGGTGACGCCGAGGTCAGTGGCCGCCTGGCGGTAGTCCCGGCGCTGGAAGTAGGCGAGCTCCAGAGCGGCGCGCAGCGGGGTGGGCATGGACGTCACGATGTAGTCGGCGCGGGCGGCGACGGAGGCGCTGCGCACCTTGCGCTCCAGGTCCTCGGTGGTGCCGGGGCCGCCCTGGGCGAGCGCGGCGGTCTCGTTCGCGCGCAGCCGCTGGACGGCGAGCCGGTGGGTCAGTGTGGCGACCCAGGAGCGCAGCGGGCCGTGCTTGGGGTCGTAGGCCTCGGGGTTCTCCCAGACGTGTGCGAACACCTCGCGCGTGATGCCGTCGGCCGCCTGTTCGTCTCCGAGCACGCGGTGGGCGAGGCCGTGCACGAGTGAAGCGAACCGGTCGTAGAGCTCGCCGAGTGCGGCCGCCTCCCCGCGTGCGAGCCGCTGCTGCATCTTGCGGTCCCAGCGAGGCGGTGCGTCCTTCGTCGCCATGCGGCCCCCTCACCCCTGTCGTGCCCGGCGCCTGTCTCTGTCGTTGTTGCCGCTGTCCCCGTGCCTGTCCAGGTCCCCGTGCCTGTCCAGGGTGGGTGTTCTGCTGTCCTGAATGTAGTCGGCACGTCCGACTGCGCACGCCCCTTTGAGTCAATGTGCGCCCCCTGGTGAAGGGTGGGTGGTATGGACCTCCGGGGGGCGGCTACCCAGCGCGGGGCGGATCAGACTCGATCGGGTCGGATCGTTCCCGTACGTATTCGCCTGTATTCGCCGTAAGTAGTTCGGTGTTCGTTCGTTTTCGACCGCATGGGCATGCCTCTTCGGTCGTGCATCGGTGTTTCATGGAACGACGGTGGGGCAGCCGCGCTGCAAGGAAGCGTAGGGACTGCTTCCGTTTCTGCTGGGCGGGGCGAGCGAGAGGGGCGTTGCGGTGACGCTCAAGGTGACCGACGGCGAAGAGGGCGAGTGGGCCGTGCTCCGGGTGTCGGGAGAGCTGGATCTCGTGACCTCACCGGCATTGCGCCAGCGGGTGCACGACGCGGTGGCCGAGGGCCGCCACCACATCGTCCTCGACCTCGCCGACGTCTTCTTCTGCGACTCCAGCGGTGTGGGCGTCCTCATAGCGACCCGTCGCCTCATCCGCTCCTGCCAGGGCAGCCTGCGGCTGATCCTGCCCGCCCGGGGCGCCGTCGACGGTTCACACGTCAACCGTGTCCTCGGCGCCCTCGGCGTACGCCGTCTCTTCGACGTCTATCCCGACCTCGCCGCCGCCGTCGAGGACGAGACCGGCGAGGAATCGAGCCCTCTGTCCGCGTGAGGTCGCTCACTCCACGTCCGCGTGGGGCCGCTCACTCCACCGCGGGTCCCGCGCCACACTGTTGTCCCGGAATTCCTGCGGTCTTGGCACAAGCGTCGTTTTCCCGCTCCCCAGGCGGCTCCGGCGTCGTACGCTCCGTGCCAGATGAACCCAGTCCGGACCGGAGTCCGGCTGAGATGTGAGGCGGTCCGAACACACATGGTCAGCACCGAGTACGAGCGCAGGATCGCCGCCCGGTTCGCCGGCTTCGACCAGGACGGCAACGGCTACATCGACCGGGAGGACTTCAGCGCCGCGGCCAAGGCGGTCCTCGCCGAGTTCGGTACGACGGCCCGCTCCGACAAGGGCCAGGCCCTGTACATCGGTGCCGAGGCCTTCTGGCAGGGCATGGCCGGCATCGCGGACCGGGACGGCGACCAGCGCATCACCCGCGAGGAGTTCGTGAACGGCGCCGTGAAGCGGCTGCGCGACAACCCTGACCGGTTCGCGGAGATCGCCCGCCCCTTCCTGCACGCGGCCCTCGCCGTCGCGGACACCGACGGGGACGGCGCGGCCACGGTCCAGGAGACCGGGCGCGTGCTCAAGGCCCTGGGTGCCGCCGAGGACGTCGCCGCCGCGGCCGCCGCGACCCTCGACACGGACGCCGACGGCCGGATCGGCGAGGCGGAGGTCGTGAGCGCGTTCGCCCGGTACTTCACCGTGCCCGAGTAGCACGGCTCCCGCGGCACCCCGGGTGCTCACCGCGAAAAGCGTTCGCGCAGCTTGTACTTGAGCACCTTGCGCAGGGTCTCGTTGCGCGGAAGGGCGTCCACCAGCTCCAGCTGCTCCGGCAGCTTGTGCACCGACAGCCCTTCCGTGCGGAGATACGAGGTCACCGCGTTCAGCGTCAACTCCTCGGCCCCCGGCGGCTGTTCGACCACCGCGCAGACGCGTTCGCCGCGCTCGGCGTCGGGCAGGCCGATCACGGCGACGTCGCCGACGGCCGGGTGGCCGTGCAGCAGGTCCTCGATCTCCTTCGCCGAGATGTTCTCGCCCTTGCGGATGATGACGTCCTTGAGCCGGCCGGTGAGGACCAGATGCCCGCTGCCGGTGAGATGCCCCAGGTCCCCGGTGCGCAGGAACCCCTCCCCGTCGAAGGCCTCCGCCGTCTGCGCCGGGTCCAGGTAGCCCTGGCACACGGCCTCGCCCCGCAGCCGTACCTCCCCGTCCGCGATCCGTATCTCCATGCCCTCGGGCGGCCGCCCCTCCGTCGTCGCGAGGTTCTCCACCGTGTCGTCCGGGGCGCCCATGGTGATCATCGGGACCTCGGTCATGCCGTAGCCGTGGGTGAGCTGCACGCCCATCTCCCGTACGACGCTGTGGTACACCTCGGGCGGCTTCGGTGCCCCGCCGCCCGCGAGCAGCCGCAGGGTCGGGATGACCGGCTCGCCCGGCTGCTTGCGCTGCTCGGCGAGGAACATCGAGTAGAACGCCGTGGAGCCGCCCGCCACCGTCACGCCGTGCTTGCGGTAGTCCTCCAGGGCGGCGGGCAGCGCGAAGTGCTCGAACATCACGGCCGGGAAGCCGTACAGCAGCAGCATCACCGTGTAGTCGGGCCCGGCGATGTGCGCGTACGGGAACGCCATCGAGCCCACGTCGTCCGCCGAGAGGTGCAGTGCGTGAGCGAGGCAGGACCCGCCCGCGATCAGCGAACGGTCCGTGTGCAGCACACCCTTGGGGTCGGAGGTGGTGCCCGACGTCCAGTAGATCCAGCGGACCGAGGTGCCGTCGGCCGGGGGAGCGGGGAGGACGGCGGGGTCGCCGTCCGGGAGGGCGTCGTACGCCTCGAAGACGCCCTTCGCGCCGAGCCGCCGCGCCATCGCCGTGTGGTCGAAACCCCGCCACTCGCCCGGCACGGCGAAGTACTCGGCCTTCGACTCCCGTAGTGCGAAGCCGACTTCGCGGTCGCGGTAGAAGGGGATGACCGGCGTCTGTACGGCGCCGAGGCGGGCCAGCGCGAAGGAGAGCACGGCCGTCTCGATGCGGGTGGGCAGCTGCCAGGCGACCACCGTGCCGGGGCGCACGCCCCTGTCGTACAGGCCCGCCGCCACCCGCTCGGCACGGGCGCGCAACTCGCCGAAACTCAGGGAGCGGTCGCCCTGGAGGAGGACCGGCCGGTCGGGGGTCAGGTCGGCGCGGCGCGCCACCAGCTCCCAGAGCGTGCGCGAGGCACCCAGAGCGTGCGCGGTGCCCTGGCTCTCCTGGCTCTGCTGGCTTTCCTGGCGCATGACAGCCCCCTTCAGCCGATAACTGACGGATAGTCAGATACTGGCAGAGCGTAGGGCGCACCGCCTTGTCGGTCCAGGGGTGCGGAGCTAGCCTGCTGGGCGACGGCCATCTGACGGACCATCAGAAATCTGCGTCAGGGCATGCGTCAGGACGTACGCCGGGGAGAAGGGCGGGCAATGGACCTCACCTACACGCCCGAGGAGGACGAGTTCCGGGCGCGGTTGCGGGAGTGGCTCGCCAAGGTGCTCGCGTCGTTGCCCGCGAAACCGTCCCCCGGCGACTGGCCGGGCAGGCGGGCGTACGACCTCGGTTGGCAGCGGATGTTGTACGACGCCGGATACGCGGGCCTGCACTGGCCGCTCGACGCGGGCGGCCGGGGCGCCACCCCGACGCAGCATCTGATCTTCCTGGAGGAGACGGAGAAGGCGGGCGCCCCCTACGTAGGGGCAAATTTCGTCGGGCTGCTGCACGCCGGGCCGACGATCGCGGCCGAGGGGACGGCCGAGCAGCGGGCGCGCTGGCTGCCGCCCGTGCTGCGTGGCGAGCAGGTGTGGTGCCAGGGGTTCAGCGAGCCGGACGCGGGCTCGGACCTCGCGGCGCTGCGCACGCGCGCGTGGCGGGACGGCGACGACTACGTGGTGAGCGGGTCCAAGATCTGGACCTCCCACGCGGAAGTCGCCGACTGGTGCGAACTGCTCGTGCGCACCGACCCCACGGCGCCCAGGCACCGGGGCATCTCGTGGCTCGCGATGCCCATGGACGCTCCGGGCGTCACGGTCCGGCCGCTGCGGACGCTCGCGGGCTCGGCCGAGTTCGCCGAAGTCTTCCTCGACGAGGTGCGGGTTCCGGTGGGCAACCGGGTCGGCGCCGAGAACGACGGCTGGCGCGTGACCATGGTGACCCTCTCCTACGAACGCGGCACGGCCTTCGTCGGCGAGGTCGTCGCCTGCCGGCGCGTGCTCGGCGAACTCGCCCGCGTCGCACGGAAGAACGGCCGCTGGGACGATCCGGCGCTACGGCGGCGGCTGGGCGGCCTCAACGCCGAGTTCCGCACGCTGTGGCGGCTCACGCAGTGGAATGTGAGCGAGTCGGAGCGGACCGGGGGAGTGCCGGGGGTCGGCGGGTCCGTCTTCAAGCTGCGGTACTCGCATGCGCGCCAGGAGCTGTACGACGCCGCCGCCGAGGTGCTGGGGCCGGACGCGCTCGATCTGGGGCGGGAGTGGAACCTCGACCGGCTGTCGTCCCTGTCGTACACCATCGCCGCCGGCACCTCCCAGATCCAGCACAACATCGTGGCCGAACGCATCCTCGGCCTCCCGAAGGGACGGTGACCCTCCCCGTGCACTTCCAACTCACGGATGATCAGCGCGCGTTGAAGGCGGGCGTGCGCGAGCTGCTGGAGGGCCGCTTCGGGCGGGAGCGACTCCGGGCCGCCGTCGACGCCCCCCGGCTCGACCGTGCCCTGTGGCGCGAACTCGGTGCCGCCGGGTTCTTCGCGCTGCGGCTGCCCGAGGCGGCCGGCGGCGTCGGACTCGGCCTCCCCGAAGCGGTGTTGGCCTTCGAGGAGGCGGGCCGCGTCCTCCTGCCCGGACCGCTCGTCGCCACGCATCTGGCAGCGGGGGAGGTGGCCGGTGCGGCCACCGGGGAGGCCGTGGTGACGGCGGCCTATGGCGGACTGGTGGAGTGGCTGGAGGAGGCGGATGTCCTGCGGGGGGATGCGAGGGGTGGGGCGTCCGGGGCCTCTGCGGCGACAGGGGATTCTGGGGTGGAGGTGGAGGTGGAGGTGGAGCCCGTGACCGCGGTGGATTCCGTGGTGGCGGTGGAGTCCGTGGCCGTGGTGGAGTCCGTGGATCCGCTGACGCCGCTTCATCGGGTGCGGGGGGCCGGGGGACCGGACGGCTCCGCCGATCCACTCGTCGTCCTGCTCACCGCCGCCGAGCAGCTCGGTACCGCCGCCCGCACCTGCGAGCTGGCCGTGCAACACGCCCGGACGCGCGAGCAGTTCGGGCAGCCGATCGGGGCCTTCCAGGCCGTGAAGCACCTGTGCGCGCAGATGCTGGTGCGCGTCGAGATGGCGCGCGCCGCCGTCTATGCGGCCGCCGTGACCGCCGACCCGCTCGATGTCGCGG
Source organism: Streptomyces sp. NPDC005485 (assembly GCF_040606085.1). Classification (NCBI taxonomy): domain Bacteria; kingdom Bacillati; phylum Actinomycetota; class Actinomycetes; order Kitasatosporales; family Streptomycetaceae; genus Streptomyces; species Streptomyces sp. NPDC005485. Next base: position 7,631 of record NZ_JBEXDZ010000249.1, read on the forward strand.
CGGCCCGGCTGCTCGCCGACGAGGCCGCCGTGCGCGGCGCCCGCGACTGCCTCCAGGTGCACGGCGGTATGGGCTTCACCTGGGAGTCCGATGTGCACCTGTACCTGAAACGGGCGTGGGTGCGTACGCGCCGTACGGGAGATGTCACGTTGAGTGAGGAATCGCTCGCCGCCGAACTCGTTGCCGGAGCGGCCTGACAGGGCCCTGGGCAGGGACGGAGCGGAAGGGCCCGTATCGGATGTCGCGGATTGTGGCGTACCGGAATGACGGAGCGTCGATATCGGGTTGTGTCCTAGGCGTGACTTGTCACGGCCTGGAGTCGGCGCCGTGCTCCGGTACCTTGTGTGGGATGCGAGTGGTTCTGAGGCTGAGCCATCCCGGTGTTGCCCCTGAGGCGGCTCCGGACCCGGCGATGCGTGCCGCTCGCGAGGCAGGACGGACCCCCGTGCCTGCCTGTTCGACTCCCCGTGGCGAGCGTCGCACAGTATGCCGCACGCGTACTCCTTCGCGCTGGAATATGCCCGAAGCGCTTGTTGGGGTGACTGTACGTCAACCATGCTGTCTCGCAAGGGAATCACTTTCCGTGATCCTTGTTCTGGCCATGCAGAAAATGGCTACGATCGTGGCCCTTGTGAGGCGCGAGGCGATGTGTCCGCCGGTTCGGATGGTGTGAGCGGTGCAGGTGCTTCAAGTGCAGCTGGAGATCAGGCCCGACCCCGCAGAGGTGGGGCGAGCCCGGAGGTGGGCCCGTTCGCGGCTCGCCGGGTCCGGGATAGGGGCCGATGAGCCGCTCGCCGAGACGCTGATCCTGCTCGTCTCCGAACTGGTCACCAACGCCGTGGTGCACACCGGCTGTCCGGCCGTGGTGCGGCTGCTGCTGACCGGCGTCCCGGGCGATGCCTCCGGTGCGGTCCCCGGCATGGTCCGCCTGGAGGTCATCGACTCCAGCGCCTGTCCGCCGGCGCCGCGGCATGCGGACGGTGACGAGACCAACGGGCGCGGCCTGGAACTCGTCGACGGCCTCGCCGACCGCTGGGGCTGGAACATCGAGGGTGCCGGCAAGAGCATCTGGTGCGAGGTGGACCGCTGTACGCCGCCGGAGAGTGCGACGGGTGCGGGATACCGAGCCGGGATGACGGCCGGCGCCTATGGGGATCTGGCGTACGAGGCGGTCTAGGGGGTGTTTTGAAAGTCCCGCACAGCACCCGCGGCGCCCGGCACGCACCCTCGCCGCACCGGCCGAAGCCCCAAGTACGTCCAGTACGAGG
>NZ_JBEXDZ010000250.1:0-8891 GCF_040606085.1 Streptomyces sp. NPDC005485
GCGGGGGGGCCGGGGGGCCCCGCGGGGGGGGGCACGCCGAACGGGGGCCCGGGGGGGGGGGGGGGGGGGGCGGGGGGGGGGGCGGGCGCGGCGGCCGCGGGCTGCGGGAAACCGTAACTGCCCTGCGGAGTCGGAGGAGAAGGGGGAGTGCTGGCCTGAGGGAAGCCGTAACTCCCGGGCTGCGCCTGGGCCGGCACCGGGTTCGGCAAGGGCGGCGCGGGCGGCTGCGGAGCCGGTGCACCCGCGCTGGGGGAGGACGGCCACGCCGGGGGAGCGGGCTGCGGCGCCTGCGGGTGGAACGGCTGCGCCGGAGGCTGTCCCTGCGGCTGCGGCTGCGGCTGCGGCGCGGCCGGACCGGCGTCAGCGACCGCGGGCTCGGTGGACGCGGGCCACTGGGCGGCGGGAGCGGGCGCGGCAGGCTGGTACGTGGGCGGCAACGGCGGCAGCCCACCCTGAGGCGCGGGCGGCGGAGCCCACGCGGGCGGGGCGTCCTGCACGGGCACGGCCGCGGGCACCGCGTCCTGAGGCTCGGCACCCTGAGGGACGGCGTCATTGATGTCGTCCTGCGGCACGTCGTCGACGACCTCGGCATCGACTACTTCGGCATCGACGACCTCGGTGTCGACTACTTCGGCATCGACGACCTCGGCGTCAGAGGCTTCGGGGGCCTCCGGCACTTCAGGCACTTCAGGCACCTCAGGCGCCTCGGCGACGGCCGCGTCCTGGACCTCGTTCTCGTCCTCATCCTCGGAGGAGGCCGATGCCACGTCACCGGCGTCAGCGGTTTCCTCCACCACATCTACGGCGTCCACGCCATCGGCGTCGTCACCCTCAGCGCCTACCGGCTCCTGCTCCTGCTCCTGCTCCGGAGCGGGCTCGGCAGGACGGCGGAGAGACAACTCCACGACGTCGGCCTCGGCACCGGCGTCAGCACCGTCGTCCTCGGTGACCTCGGTGACCTCGGACTCGGACTCGGCCTCCGCCTCGACTTCGGCGTCAGGCTCGACTTCGACCTCAGGCTCGACATCGGGCCCCGCGGCCCGCTCGGCTTCGGCGTCAACAGGCTCCCGCTCCGCGATCTCCCGCTTCAGAGCGACAGCGGAGATCCGCATGGTGGCGCCACTCTCAAGATCCCCGTTTCGGGACTCCGCCTCCTCGGAAGGGGCCGGAGCAACAGGGGCGGGCGGCGCGGTGGGCGCGACCGGTGCGGGCGGAGCCCACTGCCCCGGCGCACCACCCGCGGGGAAGCCGAGGAGATTCGGCAGAGCCGCCGGACTCCCTGCATCCGCGGCCGGAGCCGGAGCCGGGTCCGGAGTCGGAACTGCCGCAGCCGGAGGCTCGGGTTCGGCCGTCTCCGGCCGGAACCCACTCCCCACGGGCAACTTCGGCACGGCAAGGGGACTGCCGACGGGCAGTACCGGCGGAACGGGCGGCGCCGGCGGAACAGGCAAGGAGGGAGCGGCCGGAGCCGAGGGCGCAGCCGCCGAAGCAGCCGAAGCCTCCGAGGTCTCGGACGTTTCCGAAGCCTTCGGATCCGACGCCTCGTCGCCCGACCCCCCTGACGCGTTCTGCGTGTACCAGGCAGGCGGCGCGTAGTCGATGGTGAACTCGCCCGTCGTCTCGACGGCGGACTCCGCGTCGGACTGGTCATCGCCGGGTGTGGCCCAGCCCCCGCGGATCCCGTCCCGATCGCTGTTCACAATTCCTCCTGGTGTGGTCGAGCACCCTCGTGCGGTGCCGGGACGGTCGTTGCTCGTTCCGTCCGCGGTCGTCCGTGGTCGCTCGTAGTCGTCCGAAGTCGTTCGAGGTCGTCCGATTCCACGCGGCTCTCCCCCTGGGGCGCGGGCAAGCCGGTCACGGGTTCTGGCGTCGCGCCCGGTCCCAGCCTAATCACCATGACTGTCAATAGGGCAGGCCTGTCCACCCCACCGCGACTGCCCGCTACGTCACACCCTGCCCAGAAGTCGCCTGCGCACGCTCACGATTGACCCTCAAAACGGACAAACGCAGCCATCAGTACGGGCGTTATCGCACACTTCCCCATGGAAAGGACCTGTTCGCCCGAGCCTCGACTCACGCCCCCTGCTGCGCCTGGGCGGTCGGCTCTTCTTGTGCGGCAACGACGACGAGCACCTCGACGACGAGCACTTCAGGGACGGCAAGACCGCTCGGGCCCCGGCAGTCGGGCGACGGGCGGCAGACGACGGGCAAGCTGCTCGCAGTCGTCGCCAGGGCCGACGGATTGAACAGCGGCGCGGCGTCGCTTTGCCCGTCCCCGCTTGCAAGGCCCCTGCCGCTTCCTACTGCGCTGCCGTCCCACCGTTGTGCGGTGCCGGCTCCAGATCGAACTCCCCGTCCCGAGCCCCGAGCACGAAGGCACGCCACTCCGCCTCGGTGTACCGCAGGACCGTCTCCGGGTCGAGGGACGAACGCATGGCCACCGCGCCCCCGGGCAGGTAGGCGATCTCCACCCGCTCCTCGTGCTCCTCCGTGCCCGGCGCGCTCTGCCATTCGACGCCCGAGATGTCGAGGGCGTAGAGCTCGTCCTTCTCCCGCTCCTTGCGTGCCCTGACGTCCTGGTCCTCTGCCTCGGCCATGTTCGAGCGGCCCCTTCCCCACGTACGTGCGAACTGTGCGGTCACCCTATGCGCTCACTCCTGGCATGCACCGGGAAACGAGCTGGTAGTCACCGGTACGGGACATCCCGCCCCGCCGCGGCGCTGACGCGGGTACCCTCCGCGCCACAGACGTGTCACGCCTCCGTGACGACGTGACCATGTCAGGGAAACGCTGACTAGAGTCCGCCGCATGAATCTCCACGACGCACACCTGCTCGCCATCGGCGGACGACGCGGCGGCTACCGTCACACTTATGGGGGCGGCCACCACTACGGAAGCGGTGGAGGCGGCTCCTCCTTGATGTGGATCATCCCTGTCGTGATCCTGATCGTGGTCCTGTGCGTCTGGGCGGCCAAACGCCAGGCGGACTGACACCCGCCGCCAGGTGGACTGACACCCGCCGCCAGGCGAACTGACACCCGCCGACGGGCGCACTGACGCCGGGCACGAAGGCGGATTGACGCCGGGCACGAGGTCGTCGTATGCCCTGGTACCCTGTGTAGCGGCCGTTTGTGTACGCACCCTCGGACCCCGATGAAGGCACTCCGCAAGGAACTGCCCAGGGATCTGAAGGCCGCGCCCAGCGGATCCCCGCCTCCCGAGTAACGGAAGCTCCCCTGAGATGTGGACCAGGGGCACTCGGTGGCAATCACAGGACTACGAGGAGTACGAGTGTCGCTCGACGCCGCTACGAAGAAGCAGATCATCACCGAGTTCGGTCAGAAGGAGGGCGACACCGGCTCCCCCGAGGTCCAGGTCGCCATGCTCTCGCGCCGGATCTCGGACCTGACCGAGCACCTCAAGACCCACAAGCACGACCACCACTCCCGCCGTGGTCTGCTGATCCTGGTCGGTCAGCGTCGCCGCCTGCTGCAGTACCTGGCCAAGAAGGACATCCAGCGCTTCCGTGCGCTGGTCGACCGCCTGGGCATCCGCCGCGGTGCGGCCGGCGCCAAGTAAGACGCCGTGAAGGGAGCGGTTCCCACTGAAGAAGGGGGCCGCTCCCTTTTGCTGTACGTGCAGATTTGCTGTACGTGCGGAAACATGCGGAGTGTCACTGCCGCTTTGTAGTGTGGTGGCACAACGCAATACGTACGACACAGAGTGATACCGCCCACCCCACCGGGTAGGGCGTCATCACCCACACCGAACGAGGAGAAGCGCACCTCGCCGCCGCCGGTCCTCGGTAGTGGCCCCCGGGCGAAAGAGACCCCCGGGTGCTTCGATCGAAGACCGGCCCGCAAGACGGAGCGCTTCTCCGCCACCGTCCCCCTGCCACACGGGCAGGACCGGGACGAAGACGAGGAGAAAACGCTAGTGGAGAACGAGACCCACTACGCCGAGGCCGTTATCGACAACGGTTCCTTCGGCACCCGCACCATCCGCTTCGAGACGGGCCGCCTGGCCAAGCAGGCCGCCGGCTCCGCCGTCGCGTACCTGGACGACGACACCATGGTGCTGTCGGCCACCAGCGCTTCCAAGAAGCCCAAGGACAATCTCGACTTCTTCCCCCTCACGGTGGACGTCGAGGAGCGGATGTACGCCGCCGGCAAGATCCCCGGCAGCTTCTTCCGACGTGAGGGCCGTCCCTCCGAGGACGCCGTCCTCACCTGTCGCCTGATCGACCGCCCGCTGCGCCCGTCCTTCAAGAAGGGCCTGCGCAACGAGATCCAGGTCGTCGCGACGATCATGGCCCTCAACCCCGACCACCTGTACGACGTCGTGGCGATCAACGCCGCGTCCGCGTCCACGCAGCTGGCCGGTCTGCCCTTCTCCGGCCCGGTCGGCGGCGTCCGCGTCGCGCTGATCAACGGCCAGTGGGTCGCGTTCCCGACGCACACCGAGCTCGAGGACGCCGTCTTCGACATGGTCGTCGCCGGTCGCACCCTCGAGGACGGCGACGTCGCGATCATGATGGTCGAGGCCGAGGCCACCGAGAAGACCATCCAGCTGGTCAAGGGTGGCGCCGAGGCGCCGACCGAGGAGGTCGTGGCCGCCGGTCTCGACGCCGCGAAGCCCTTCATCAAGGTCCTGTGCAAGGCGCAGTCGGACCTCGCCGCGAAGGCCGCCAAGCCGACCGCCGAGTTCCCGATCTTCCTCGACTACCAGGACGACGTCCTGGAGGCTCTCACCGCCGCGGTCAAGAGCGAGCTCGCGCAGGCGCTCACCATCGCCGGCAAGCAGGACCGCGAGGCCGAGCTGGACCGCGTCAAGGACATCGCCGCCGAGAAGCTCCTCCCGCAGTTCGAGGGCCGCGAGAAGGAGATCTCCGCCGCGTACCGCTCGCTGACCAAGTCCCTGGTGCGCGAGCGCGTCATCAAGGACAAGGTCCGCATCGACGGCCGAGGCGTCACGGACATCCGTACGCTCGCCGCCGAGGTCGAGGCCATCCCGCGCGTGCACGGCTCGGCGCTGTTCGAGCGTGGCGAGACCCAGATCCTGGGCGTCACCACCCTCAACATGCTCCGCATGGAGCAGCAGTTGGACACCCTCTCCCCGGTGACCCGCAAGCGCTACATGCACAACTACAACTTCCCGCCGTACTCCGTCGGTGAGACCGGCCGCGTCGGCTCCCCGAAGCGCCGCGAGATCGGCCACGGCGCCCTCGCCGAGCGCGCCCTCGTGCCGGTGCTGCCGACGCGCGAGGAGTTCCCCTACGCGATCCGTCAGGTGTCCGAGGCACTCGGCTCCAACGGTTCGACGTCCATGGGTTCCGTGTGCGCCAGCACCATGTCGCTCCTGAACGCCGGTGTGCCCCTCAAGGCCCCCGTCGCCGGTATCGCCATGGGTCTGATCTCCCAGGAGATCAACGGCGAGACGCACTACGTCGCCCTCACCGACATCCTCGGTGCGGAGGACGCCTTCGGCGACATGGACTTCAAGGTCGCCGGCACCAAGGAGTTCGTCACCGCCCTCCAGCTCGACACCAAGCTGGACGGCATCCCGGCCTCCGTCCTGGCCGCGGCCCTCAAGCAGGCCCGCGACGCCCGCCTCCACATCCTCGACGTGATGATGGAAGCGATCGACACGCCGGACGAGATGTCCCCCAACGCCCCGCGGATCATCACCGTCAAGATCCCCGTGGACAAGATCGGTGAGGTCATCGGCCCCAAGGGCAAGATGATCAACCAGATCCAGGAGGACACCGGCGCCGACATCACGATCGAGGACGACGGCACCATCTACATCGGTGCGGTCGACGGCCCGTCCGCCGAGGCGGCCCGCGCCACGATCAACTCGATCGCCAACCCGACCATGCCGGAGGTCGGCGAGCGCTACCTGGGCACCGTCGTGAAGACGACGACCTTCGGTGCGTTCGTGTCGCTGCTCCCGGGCAAGGACGGTCTGCTGCACATCTCGCAGATCCGTAAGCTCGCCGGTGGCAAGCGCGTGGAGAACGTCGAGGACGTGCTCGGCGTGGGCTCCAAGGTCCAGGTCGAGATCGCCGAGATCGACTCCCGCGGCAAGCTCTCCCTGATCCCGGTCATCGAGGGTGAAGGCGACGACGACAAGAAGGACGACACCGACAAGTGACGTCGAGTAGCTCCACGACGACGGCCCGCACCTCTTCGGAGGCGCGGGCCGTCGCCCGTACGCAAACCCTCATCAAGGGCACCGGCGGAATCGGCACGGTCCGCAAGACCACCCTCCCGGGCGGCCTGCGCATCGTCACCGAGACGCTGCCCTCCGTGCGCTCCGCGACGTTCGGCATCTGGGCGCACGTGGGCTCCCGCGACGAGACCCCGTCCCTGAACGGTGCCACGCACTACCTGGAGCACCTCCTCTTCAAGGGCACCAGCCGCAGGTCCGCCCTGGACATCTCCTCCGCCCTGGACGCGGTCGGCGGCGAGATGAACGCGTTCACGGCGAAGGAGTACACGTGCTACTACGCACGCGTGCTCGACGCCGACCTGCCGCTCGCCATCGACGTCGTCTGCGACATGCTGACCGGCTCGCTGATACGCGAAGAGGACGTCAACGTCGAGCGCGGCGCCATCCTCGAAGAGATCGCGATGACCGAGGACGACCCGGGCGACTGCGTGCACGACCTGTTCGCGCACACGATGCTCGGCGACACCCCGCTCGGCCGCCCCGTCCTGGGCACGGTCGACACGGTCAACGCCCTCACCGCGGACCGCATCCGCCGCTTCTACAAGAAGCACTACGACCCGACTCACCTCGTCGTCGCCTGCGCCGGCAACGTCGACCACAACAAGGTCGTACGCCAGGTCCGCGCCGCCTTCGAGAAGGCAGGCGCTCTCAAGCAGACCGCCGCCGAGCCGATCGCCCCGCGCGACGGCAGCCGCGCCATCCGCGCCGCCGGACGCGTGGAGCTCCTCGGCCGTAAGACCGAGCAGGCCCATGTCGTCCTCGGCATGCCGGGCCTGGCCCGCACGGACGACCGCCGTTGGGCGCTCGGTGTCCTCAATACGGCGCTGGGCGGCGGAATGTCGTCGAGGCTGTTCCAGGAGGTCCGCGAGAAGCGCGGCCTGGCCTACAGCGTGTACTCGTACACCTCGGGCTTCGCCGACTGCGGCCTCTTCGGCGTGTACGCGGGCTGCCGGCCCTCGCAGGTCCACGACGTGCTGAAGATCTGCCGCGACGAACTCGACCAGGTCGCCGCCGACGGCCTGTCCGACGACGAGATCAACCGCGCCATCGGCCAGCTCAGGGGCTCCACCGTCCTCGGCCTCGAGGACACCGGCGCGCTGATGAACCGTATCGGCAAGAGCGAGCTGTGCTGGGGCGAGCAGATGTCCGTCGACGACATGCTGGCCCGGATAGCCTCGGTCACCCCGGACGAGGTGCGCTCCGTCGCCCGCGACATCCTGGGACAGCGGCCCTCGCTTTCGGTCATCGGCCCGCTCAAGGACAAACAGGCGTCCCGTCTGCACGAAGCGGTCACGTAGGTCCTCGACTGTCGGGCAAGTCCTCGACTAAGGAATCAAGAACATGAGCAAGCTGCGCGTGGCGGTCCTCGGTGCCAAGGGCCGTATCGGATCCGAGGCGGTACGAGCCGTCGAGGCCGCCGACGACATGGAGCTGGTCGCCGCCCTCGGCCGCGGCGACAAGCTGGAGACGCTGGTCGACACCGGCGCCCAGGCCGTGGTCGAACTGACCACCCCGGCCTCGGTCATGGACAACCTCGACTTCTGCGTACGGCACGGCATGCACGCGGTGGTCGGTACGACGGGCTGGACCGACGAGCGCCTCGCACAGCTGAACACCGCGCTGGCCGCGTCGCCGCGGACGGGCGTGCTCATCGCCCCGAACTTCTCCATCGGCGCGGTACTGACCATGAAGTTCGCGCAGATCGCAGCGCCGTACTTCGAGTCCGTCGAGGTCGTCGAGCTGCACCACCCGAACAAGGTGGACGCCCCGAGCGGCACCGCCACGCGCACCGCCCAGCTCATCGCCGAGGCGCGTCGCAAGGCGGGCAGCGCCCCGCAGCCCGACGCCACGACGACGGCCCTCGACGGCGCCCGCGGCGCGGACGTCGACGGTGTCCGGGTGCACGCGGTCCGCCTGCGCGGCCTGCTGGCGCACCAGGAGGTCCTGCTCGGCGGCGAGGGCGAGACCCTCACCGTCCGGCACGACTCCCTCCACCACAGCAGTTTCATGCCGGGCATCCTGCTCGGTGTGCGCCGCGTGGTGACCACGCCGGGCCTCACCTTCGGCCTGGAACACTTCCTGGACCTCGGCTGAGCCGTCGGTCAGTCACAGACAGCTGGCAGCAGACATGCGCGCGAAAATCACCTACGCCGTCACGGCAGCCGTCCTGGTCGTCTACTTCGTCCTGGTCGGCAGCCGCGGCGTCATGCTCATACAGACCGGCACGGTCGTGACCGTCACCTTCGGCGTCGCCGTCCTCATCCTTCCGGTGATCGGCCTCTGGTTCCTCTGGAAGAACACCCAGTTCGTGGGCAAGGCCAACCGGCTCGCCGCCGAACTCGACGCCGAAGGCGGCCTGCCCGTCGACGAGTTGAGGCGCACCGCGGGCGGCCGTATCGACCGTGACTCGGCCGACGAGGTCTTCGCCAAGCGCAAGGCCGAGACCGAGGACGCCCCCGACGACTGGCGCAGCTGGTTCCGCCTCGCCATCGCCTACCACGACGCCCGCGACACCCCGCGCGCCCGCAAGGCGATGCAGCGCGCGATCGCACTCCATGAGGGAAGGCCGCCTGTCGAGGCCTGAGGACGCGCTCCGACGCGTCGGGGGCCGGTCCGCAGCCGCCGGACGGCGCCCGACGGGGGACCGGACGACACGGGCG
>NZ_JBEXDZ010000251.1:0-8760 GCF_040606085.1 Streptomyces sp. NPDC005485
TCTTCCATCTGCCCGGCGCCCGTCGCGCGACGCCGCGCGGCCGCCGTCCGCGACGGGGTCAGGGATGGCGTCCGCAAGGGCGGCAGCAAGGCCAGAGCGGGCCTGTCCTACCTCGCCGACCGGATCATCGACAACGCCCCGCGCATTCCCGTACGGGACCTCGACACCCTGCGCAGACAGTTTCCCGGTCTGACGGCCGAGCAGCTCGCCGACAAGCTCGTCACCGGTGCCGCCAACGCGACGTCCACCGTGGGCGCCGGGATCGGCGCCGCCGCCATGCTCCCGGTGCCGCCCGCCATGCCCACCGAGCTCGCCACCGAGATCACCGGGGTCGCCGCGATCGAGCTGAAGATGATCGCCGAGCTCCACGAGGTCTACGGCCGCCGGCCACCCGGCAACCTCAAGCAGCGCAGCACCGCGTATCTGAACTCCTGGTCCTCGGAGCGCGGGATCGACGTGACCAGGCCGTCGACCGTCAATGCCGCCCTCGGCGGCCAGATGAAGCGTGAGCTGCGCCAGCAGATCATGAAGCGCATGGTCAGGGACCTGCCGAACCTGATGCCGTTCATGGTGGGCGCGGCCGTCGGTGCGGTCATGAACCGCCGCGACACCAAACGTCTCGCGGAGCGCATCCGCAAGGACCTGCGCAAGACCCGGGTCCCGTGGGAGTCCCTTCCCGAACTGCCACCGCTGGAGAAGCCCGCCGACCCGCTGCGGATGGGGGAGATCCCCAGGGAGCTGGGGCGCTGACCCTCGTGGTGCCCGGTGCTACGCCGCGGTCCGGGCGGCTTCCAGTGCCTGCGCCAGCCGCTCGGGCTCCCGGGTCGACAGGTACACGTACGGAGTCGGGTCCTGCGGGTCGGTGACCTGCACGCGCAGCGCGGTCGGAATGTAGGCGCGCAGAAGCATGAAGGCGCGAGTGTCCGCCTTGTACGTGCGCCAGGCGCGCGCCTCCTCCTGGTCCAGGATCTCGGCGTCGCCCAGGGCCGCGACCGGGATCTTCGCCTCCCCCGCGATGAGCGAGCCCCCGACGACGCGGATGCGGACCGAACCGTACGAACTGGCCACGACCGCCGAGACGGCGGTGCCGCCCACCAGGCCGCCCAGCAGCGGCAGGGTGCCGAACGGCAGCAGGATCAGGGCCATGGCGACCCCCACCAGGAAGCAGACCAGCCACCAGCTGCGGGGGGCGGTGAGGCGTTCTTCGTACGGCGAGGCGGAGAGCTGCATGAAGCCAAGCTTGGCACGGTGCGGAGACTTGGTGGACTCGCGGGTAAGGTCTGCGCCTGTGAGTGGTACTTCCGCAGCTCTGAAGCCTCCCGCCGACGCCGTCGCGCCGGTGCGGCACCCCGACGCGCCCGCCCCCGGCGAGCTCCTCGGAGCCCACTACGAACACTGTTTCGGCTGCGGCGGCGGACAGCCCCACGGGCTGCACCTGGAGGCCCGCGCGGAGGACGGCGTGCGGGTCACCGCGGAGTTCACCGTGCGCTCCGCCCACCAGGGTGCGCCCGGCCTCGCGCACGGCGGCATTCTGGCCACCGCGCTCGACGAGACGCTGGGCTCGCTGAACTGGCTGCTGCGCACCATCGCCGTCACCGGCCGGCTGGAGACCGACTTCGTACGGCCCGTGCCCGTGGGCACCGTGCTGTACCTGGAGGCCGAGGTCACCGCGGTGGCGGGACGCAAGATCTACTCGTCCGCCACCGGGCGGATCGGCGGCCCCGAGGGGCCCGTCGCCGTCCGCGCGGACGCCCTCTTCATCGAGGTGAAGGTCGACCACTTCATCGACAACGGCCGCCCGGAGGAGATCCGGGCCGCCATGGACGACCCGGACCAGATCCGGCGTGCACGCGCCTTCGAGGTGAACCCGTGAGCCGTAGTCCTGTGGACGTGCTGATCAGGCGCGTCGACCCGGAAGTTCCGCTTCCGGAATACGCATGTCCGGGTGACGCGGGGGCCGACCTGCGCACCACCGAGAGCTGTGAACTGGAGCCCGGCGAACGGGCGGTTCTGCCCACCGGGGTGTCCATCGCGCTTCCCGAGGGGTACGCGGCCTTCGTGCACCCGCGTTCGGGCCTCGCCGCCCGGTGCGGTGTCGCCCTGGTGAATGCCCCGGGGACGGTGGATGCCGGGTACCGTGGGGAGATCAAGGTGATCGTGGTGAATCTCGACCCGCGCGAGTCGGTGCGGTTCGAGCGCTTCGACCGGATTGCTCAACTGGTCGTCCAGCAGGTCGAGAAGGTCCGCTTCCAGGAGGTCGCGGAACTTCCCGAATCGGTGCGGGCCGCAGGGGGCTTCGGGTCCACCGGCGGTCATGCCGCCGTGGGCGCCACAACGGGTGGGAATCGATACGCTTCGGTCGTATCCGACCGGGAAGGACAGTGACGTGTTCGGACGTCGCAAGAAGGGCAGTGCCGCCGAGGACGCGGCGAGCGAGGCCGAGCAGGTCGTCGACAGCGTCGACACTGAGGCGGACGACGCGGACCGGGAGCGCGTGAGGCTGGAGCCGGAACCGCGCCCCGACGGTCCCTGGGACGACTCCGAGGTACGTGACCCGGCCGAGGGCCGCGTGGACCTCGGGGGCCTCTTCGTGCCGGGAGTCGACGGCATGGAACTGCGCGTCGAGGTCGCGGGCGACGCGATCGTCGCGGCCACGGTGGTGCTGCGCGACAGCGCCGTCCAGCTGCAGGCCTTCGCCGCCCCCAAGCGCGAGGGCATCTGGGGCGAGGTACGCGAGGAGATCGCCTCCGGCATCACCCAGCAGGGCGGTGTCATCGACGAGGTCGAGGGTCCGCTGGGCTGGGAACTGCGCGCGCAGGTTCCGGTACAACTGCCGGACGGCACGGGCGGCTTCCAGGTCGTCCGGTTCGTCGGCGTGGACGGTCCCCGCTGGTTCCTGCGGGGTGTGATCTCCGGCCAGGGCGCGGTGCAGCCGCAGGCCGCGGGTCTCCTTGAGCAGGTCTTCCGGGACACGGTCGTCGTGCGCGGCGAGGGCCCGATGGCGCCCCGCGACCCGATCGTCCTGAAGCTGCCCAACGACGCGCAGATGGTGCCCGAGGGTGTCCAGCAGGAGGAGCAGAGCGGTTCCCGCTTCTCCGGTGGCATGGGCCAGCTGCAGCGCGGACCGGAGATCACCGAGGTTCGCTAGCCACGATCTGCCACGGGCCGCACCCCCTGCCGGGAGTGCGGCCCGTTCGCGTCGCGCGGGCCGGCCCATTGCCCGACCGGGTGCCGGATGCCGATACTGGCGCCCGGCCCGAGGGGGAGGGACATGCAGCAGACCATGCACCAGACCGTCACCGAAACCATGGTGCGCGTGGAGAACGTGCACCGCTCGTACGGCACCGGAGCCGCCGCCGTCCACGCACTGCGCGGCGTCTCCTTCGACGTACCGCGGGGTGAACTCGTCGCCCTCAAGGGCCGCTCCGGCTCCGGCAAGACCACACTGCTCAACCTCGTCGGCGGACTCGACGAGCCGGACCGGGGCCGTATCACCGTCGACGGTCTCGAACTGTCCGGGCTCGGCGAGAACGGGCTCCTGGAGCTGCGCCGGGACCGCATCGGCTTTGTCTTCCAGTCCTTCGGGCTGATTCCCATCCTCACGGCCGCCGAGAACGTCGGCGTGCCGCTGCGGCTGCGCCGGGCCGCGCCCCGGGAGCGCGAGGAACGCGTCGAACTGCTGCTCTCCCTGGTCGGACTCGCGGATCACGCGGCGCAGCGGCCCGGCGAACTCTCCGGCGGCCAGCAGCAGCGCGTGGCCATCGCCCGCGCGCTCGCCAACAACCCCTCTCTCCTGATCGCCGACGAACCCACCGGTCAGCTCGACGCCGAGACCGGCCTCGCCGTGATGGAACTGCTGCGCGCGGTCGTCCGCAGCGAGCAGGTGACGGCGCTGGTCGCCACGCACGACGAGAACCTCCTCGGGCTCGCCGACCGCGTCCTCGAACTGAGCGACGGGGAGGTCGTCGGGCACTGACGCGCTCGTGCCCCGTCAGGGTTGCGTCAAAGACACTCCGCGCTCTGCCGACCGCCCCTTTTGTCGAGATTATTGGCCGTAAGGTCGACGCAGCGTGCACCGCTGTGACGGGAAGACAATGGGGCCATGGGACGCGGCAAGCTTCGGATCTATCTCGGTGCGGCACCGGGCGTCGGCAAGACGTACGCGATGCTGTCCGAGGCGCACCGCCGTGTGGAGCGGGGCGGGGACTGCGTGGTCGCCTTCGTGGAGCACCACGACCGGCCGCGCACCGAGGTGATGCTGCACGGCCTCGAACAGGTCCCGCGCCGCGAGATCGACTACCGGGGCTCCGTGTTCACCGAGATGGACGTCGACGCCGTACTGGCCCGCCGGCCGGCCGTCGCCCTTGTCGACGAGCTCGCCCACACCAATGTGCCCGGCTCGCGCAACGCCAAGCGCTGGCAGGACGTGGAGGAGCTGCTCGCGGCCGGTATCGACGTCGTCTCGACCGTCAACATCCAGCACCTGGAGTCGCTCGGCGACGTCGTGGAGTCGATCACCGGCGTACGGCAGCGGGAGACGGTGCCCGACGAGGTGGTGCGGCGGGCGGACCAGATCGAGCTGGTCGACATGTCGCCGCCGGCGCTGCGCCGCCGTATGGCACACGGCAACATCTACAAGCCCGACAAGGTCGACGCGGCCCTGTCGAACTACTTCCGGCCGGGCAACCTGACCGCGCTGCGCGAGCTGGCGCTGCTGTGGGTGGCCGACCGGGTCGACGAGTACCTGACCGAGTACCGCAGCGAGCACCGCGTCTCGAAGATCTGGGGTTCACGGGAGCGGATCGTGGTCGGGCTGACCGGCGGCCCGGAGGGGCGGACACTGATCCGGCGGGCCGTGCGGCTGGCGGAGAAGGGCGCGGGCGGCGAGGTGCTCGCCGTGTACATCGCCCGCAGCGACGGGCTGAGCTCCGCCTCGCCCAAGGAACTCGCCCTTCAGCGCACCCTGATCGAGGACCTCGGCGGCACCTTCCACCACGTCGTCGGGGAAGACATCCCGGCCGCGCTGCTCGACTTCGCGCGCGGCGTCAACGCGACGCAGATCGTGCTCGGCTCCTCGCGCCGCAAGACCTGGCAGTACGTGTTCGGGCCGGGCGTCGGCGCGACGGTGGCCCGCGACTCCGGCCCCGACCTGGACGTCCACATCGTCACGCACGAGGAGGTCGCCAAGGGACGCGGTCTGCCGGTCACCCGGAGCGCTCGGCTCGGGCGGGCGCGGATCATCTGGGGCTGGCTGGTCGGCGTGGGCGGCCCGGTGGTCGTCGCGGTGCTGCTGAACACCGTCCACCTCGGTCTCGCCAACGACATGCTGCTGTTTTTGGCCCTGACAGTGGCGGCGGCCCTGCTCGGCGGCCTCCTCCCGGCACTCGCCTCCGCCGCCTTCGGCTCCTTCCTGCTCAACTACTTCTACACGCCGCCGCTGCACCGGCTCACGATCGCCGACCCGAAGAACATCATCGCCCTGGCGATCTTCGTCGGCGTCGCCGTGTCCGTCGCCTCCGTGGTGGACCTGGCCGCCCGCCGTACCCACCAGGCCGCCCGGCTGCGTGCCGAGTCGGAGATCCTCTCCTTCCTCGCCGGCAGCGTGCTGCGCGGCGAGACCAGCCTGGAGGCCCTTCTCGAAAGGGTCCGGGAGACCTTCGGAATGGAGTCGGTGGCCCTGCTGGAGCGGGCGAGCGACGTCGAACCGTGGACCTGTGCGGGCAGCGTCGGCACAAGCCCGCTGGTCGAGCGGCCCGAGGACGCCGACGTCGACATGCCGGTCGGCGACCACATGGCGCTCGCCCTGTCCGGCCGGGTGCTGCCCGCCTCCGACCGCCGGGTGCTGGCCGCGTTCGCCGCCCAGGCCGCGGTGGTCCTGGACCGCCGGCGCCTCCAGCACGAGGCCGACCAGGCCCGCACGCTCGCCGAGGGCAACCGCATCCGCACCGCCCTGCTGGCCGCCGTCAGCCACGACCTGCGCACCCCGCTCGCGGGCATCAAGGCCGCCGTGTCCTCGCTGCGCTCCGACGACGTGTCCTGGTCGCAGGAGGATCAGGCGGAGCTGCTGGAGGGCATCGAGGACGGCGCCGACCGCCTCGACCACCTCGTGGGCAACCTGCTCGACATGTCCCGCCTCCAGACCGGCACCGTCAGCCCGCTGATCCGCGAGATCGACCTCGACGAGGTGGTGCCGATGGCGCTGGGCGGCGTACCGGAGGACAGCGTGGACCTGGAGATCCCGGAGACACTGCCGATGGTCGCGGTGGACCCCGGGCTGCTGGAGCGCTCGGTCGCCAACCTCGTCGAGAACGCCGTCAAGTACAGCCCCGCCGACGAACAGGTCCTGGTGGCGGCCAGCGCCATGGCCGACCGGGTGGAGGTCCGCGTGGTCGACCGTGGCCCCGGCGTCCCCGACGAGGCCAAGGACCGCATCTTCGCGCCGTTCCAGCGCCACGGCGACGCCCCGCGCGGCGCCGGTGTGGGCCTCGGCCTCGCGGTCGCCCGCGGCTTCGCGGAGGCCATGGGCGGCACCCTCGCCGCCGAGGACACCCCCGGCGGCGGACTCACCATGGTGCTCACGCTCCGGGCCGCGGGCAGTCGGCCGGACCTGGCCACCGCGGCAGCAGCACCGGCACCAGTAGCACCAGCAGAAAGGCACCCCGCATGCTGAGCCCGACCGGGGGAGGCCCCCAGGCCCCCACCAGGGTGCTCGTGGTCGACGACGAGCCGCAGATCGTCCGCGCCCTCGTGATCAACCTGAAGGCACGCAAGTACGAGGTCGACTCGGCCGCCGACGGAGCCGGCGCGCTCCGGGCCGCCGCCGCCCGCCACCCCGACGTCGTCGTGCTCGACCTCGGTCTGCCCGACATGGACGGCGTCGAGGTGATCAAGGGGCTGCGCGGCTGGACCCGGGTACCGATCCTGGTGCTCTCCGCCCGCCACTCCTCCGACGAGAAGGTCGAGGCGCTCGACGCGGGCGCGGACGACTACGTCACCAAGCCCTTCGGCATGGACGAACTGCTGGCCCGGCTGCGCGCCGCTGTCCGCCGCGCGGAGCCCACCGGGGGCGGTGAGGACGACGTGATCGTGGACACCGGGGACTTCAGCGTCGACCTGGCCGCCAAGAAGGTCCACCGCGACGGACGTGACGTCCGTCTGACCCCCACGGAGTGGCACCTCCTGGAGGTGCTGGTGCGCAACACGGGCCGCCTGGTCAGCCAGAAGCAGCTGCTCCAGGAGGTGTGGGGGCCGTCGTACGGCACGGAGACGAACTACCTGCGCGTGTACATGGCCCAGCTGCGCCGCAAGCTGGAGGCCGACCCGTCGCATCCGAAGCACTTCATCACCGAGCCGGGGATGGGGTACCGGTTCGAGAAGTGAGCCGGGTGGTCGTGCAGGCCGGCACGGGTGGCCGTACGCCGGTTCGGGGCGGGGCCCCGCGGGTACGTTCGTGTCAGCGCACCCCGGTACGCTTTCGGTATGAGTGCTGTTCCTCGTTCCGAAAAGCCGGTGGGCCGGTTCCGGCGCATGATGGACCGGCTCTCCTCGTCCCAGGAGGACCTGGAGTCCGAGGAGCTGCGTGAGGACGCCGAGACCGCGGGCTGTACGCGCATCGGCGACTGCCACGACCGCCAGATCGTCACGGTTACTGGTACCTTGCGCACGGTCACTCTGCGACCACGGGCCGGAGTCCCGGCCCTGGAGGCCGAGCTGTTCGACGGTTCGGCGGCCCTGGACGTGGTGTGGCTCGGCCGGCGTTCCATCGTGGGGATAGAGCCCGGGCGCAAGCTGATCGCATCCGGACGCATCTCCATGAGCCGAGGCCGTAGGGTGCTGTTCAACCCGAAGTACGAACTGAGACCGCTTGGACGGGAGTAGCCGGTGACGTCGCTCGACAAGCCGACCGAAGACCCCCAGCAGGACGCCCGGGCGGTGACCGAGGCCGCGCTCTTCGAGGCGTTCGGCGGCCTGCGTGGCATGGTCGAGACGGTGGTGCCCGGCCTCCTCTTCGTCACCATCTTCACGATCAACAAGGACCTGCACTGGTCGGCGATCGCCGCCCTCGCGGTGTCCCTGGTCCTCGTCGTCGTCCGGCTCGCCATGAGGGACACCGTCAAGCACGCCTTCAGCGGCGTCTTCGGCGTCGCCTTCGGCGTGGTCTTCGCGATGATGACCGGCAACGCCAAGGACTTCTACCTGCCGGGCATGCTCTACACACTGGTCCTGGCGCTGGCCTACATCGTCACGACTCTGTTCGGTGTCCCGCTGATCGGCCTGATCCTCGGCCCGGTCTTCAAGGAGAACCTCTCCTGGCGCACCCGCAACCCCGGCCGCAAGAAGGCGTACGCGAAGGCCAGTTGGGCCTGGGGCCTGATCCTGCTCGCCAAGTGCGCGATCCTCTTCCCGCTGTACTGGTGGGCCAACACCGCCCAACTCGGCTGGGTCCTGGTCGCGTTGAAGATCCCGCCGTTCCTGCTCGCCGTCTGGCTCACCTGGGTCTTCCTGGCGAAGGCGCCCGCGCCGATCGACGTGTTCGCCGAGATGGAGGCGGAGGAGCAGGCCGAGAAGGAGCGCAAGGCCGCGCTCGCCGAGGAGCGCGGCGAGACCACGCCGGCCCGCCACCGCCGCGAGGCCTGACCACTTCCACCGATACGAGGAGGGGGCGCCCGGAGATCTCCGGGCGGCCCCGCCCCGGCTGGGGGGGGGGGGGGGGCCCAGCGGGCCGGGGGGGGGCGGGGGCCCGCCCGCCGCGGGGCCCGC
>NZ_JBEXDZ010000252.1:0-8744 GCF_040606085.1 Streptomyces sp. NPDC005485
ACCCCCGCGACGACCGACGCACGTTCCTCGGTCAGGCGGCCAGCGCCGGCGCCGGGATACACAAGGGCGCCGACCCCGTCGCCGCCTCGGTCCACGCGGGACGCGTCGCCCGCACCGTGGCCCGGGGCCGATCAGTGGCGAAGACGTACAACCGCAGAACCAGGAAGCGCCCGATGCCGGCGAGCCCGGCCGCACCGAGGTAGACGGTCTGCTCCCACAGCATCCCGGGCGACGCCTGCACCGCGTGCAGTACGAACATCGCGGCGCACGTCACCGCGTACGCCGCCGTCGCCGATCCCGCGGACTGCCAGTGCTGTCGCCACCCGGCGCGCCGCCCCGCCCCGAAGGTGAAGCGTGCGTGGAGCTCGGTGCACAGAAGGGTGGACGCGATAGTGATCAGCGCGTTCGCCATGACCCAGGGCATCACCTCGGCGGTCAACGCCACCGCCCCGCTCGAAACGACGCCGACCCCTCCGCCGCACAGAACGAACCGGGCGAAGGAAGCGAGCGGGCCGGCGGGGCGAGGGCGCGTCCCAACACCGTCCACCACGGTCTCCACCTGTTCCGGACGCCGCGTCCCGCACACCGTTGCCGGCTTTGACGAGAGCAGCGCGTCCATGGTGGTTTCCTTTCGAAGGGGAGCTGTGAACCTCTGGGATCAACTGGGTTCAACGATGCCGTCGCCCGCCCTCGGGCACGATGATGCACACTCCCCAACCGAGGGTGGTGCTAGCTGCACCATGCGGCCGGGGGTACGCCTATGGGCAACCCCCGCTCGGCCGAAGCCGGTTGACGGCGCGAACGGCTGCTGTCGACCGCCGTGCCGGTCAGGACCGAGGGCGAGCCCGGTGCCGAGGTAGGGTCGCTGGACCCGATGCGCCGTACGTACCGGCACGTGACACAGGCCACAGGAACTCCTCCCGTGTCGTGGAGAGAAGTGGTTGTGAGGGACTCAGAAAACGATGTGCGCCGCCTCGTGCGCGAGGGCGACCGCGCGGCATTCGCCCAGTTGTACGAGGAGTACGCCCGCGCGGTGTACAACCACGGACTGCGGCTGACCGGCGACTGGTCGACGGCCGAAGAGATCATGTCCGAGACGTTCCTGGTCGCGTGGCGTACCCGCGAGCGGGTGCAGGAGGACGGCGGCACCCTGCTGCCGTGGCTGCTGGGCATCGCCACGCACAAGGCGGACAACGCCCGCCGGAGCGTGCGCCGACGGCAGTTGTTCCTGGCCCGCCAGCCTCGACCCAGTGAAGTGGAGGACTTCGCGCCCGAGACAGCCGGGCGCATCGACGACGCGCGGCGCCTTCGTGCCGTGCAGGCCGCTCTGGGCCGACTGCGGCGCCAGGAACGGGAGGTGCTCGCCCTGTGCGTGTGGTCCGGTCTGGACTACCAGCAGACGGCCGAGGCACTGGGCATCGCCGTCGGCACCGTACGTTCCCGCCTTTCGCGTGCCCGCAAGAAGCTCGCCCGGCTGGCGGACGAAAACCTGGAACCGCGCGGCGCTCGCGGAGAGATGACAAGTGCGGCCGCAATCGCGGCCCTGCCCGTGCGGGAGGAGCTCACATGAAGGACAACACCGACTCCGTGTCCCCGGAGCGGCAAGGTGACCGCGAGGAGATCGCCCGCCTGCTGCCGGTCCCGGCCGACTGGGACCTTTCGCACGAGCAGCACCTTCGTCACAAGGAACTGCTGATGCACCACATCGACCGCGACCAGGCCGCCCCCACCCCGCCCACCCGGCCCGCCCGTCGGCTGCTGCGGCCCGCGCTCCTGGTGCCGGCCACCGCGCTGGCCCTGGCCGGCGTGCTGACCGCGGGGATCGCCCTGTCGGGCAACGGCCACGACCGCAGGCCCACCGGCAGCGCGTCGCACGGCGCGGCCGGCGACATGCAGCCCGCCGCGGCTCTCCTCGACCAGATCTCCACCGCCGCGGGGAAGCGCGACACCCCGACCGTGCGGGACGACCAGTTCGTCTACACCCGGGAGAAGGTCCGCGGGGCCGACCTGACCACGGGGAAGGCCGTTGTCAGCCCGCTGATGAACTACGAGAAGTGGATCGCTCAGGAGCCGGGTCCGCTGCGCAAGCAGGGTCTGACCCGTGAGGACGGCGAGACCTCCGTCATCAATGCCGATCTCGGCGACACCAAGGGCACACCGGCCGGCATGAGCCGGCCCACCTACAAGTGGCTCAGCTCGCTGTCCACCGACCCCGCCAAGCTGCTGGCCTACCTGTACGCCAAGACCCCGACCGCGCAGGGCCGGGAGCGCGACCAGGCGGTGTTCGAGCAGATCGGGTCCCTGCTCGGCGGTGTGATGCCGCCTCGCACGGCCGCCGCCCTCTACCGGGCAGCGGCGAAGATTCCGGGCGTCACCCGGGCTCCGCAGGCTCGCGACGCGATCGGCCGCAAGGGTCTCGGCATCGCCCGCGACGACACGCGGTACGGCATCCGGACCGAGTGGGTCTTCGACGAGAAGGACTACACCTACCTCGGCTCCCGCAGCTATCTCACCAAGGACCTCTCCTACGGGAAGGCCGGAACTCTGCTGTCCAGCTCAGCCGAGATCGCGCACGCCGTCGTCGACGAAGCCGGCCGGCAGCCTGCCGACGCGAAGGGGGCGGCGACCGGGCGCGAGAGCTGACGGCTCGCGCGTACGCAGATCATGCCGGGCCGGATCTCGACGGAGATCCGGCCCGGCCCCATGTCCGGTCCTGGGCAGGGTCGTCGGGGCGGTTGAGTGACCTGACCCGGACGTGCATGTCGTCAAGGGCGGTCAGTCCGTTCGGTGCTGTTGCTGCCGGCCGTTGTCGTCCGGGGCGGGATCGCCGGGCGGGTTCTCCCCGGCGGTGAGATGTTCCAGCACCTCGACCAGCTCCTGGCAGGCCAGTTCCACCGAGCGTCGGGTGTTCAGCTGTTCAGTGATCACGGCTGACAGGAGGAGGGCGGTCAGGGCCATGGCTCCGTTGAAGGCCTGAAGCTTCATCATGACCTCGATCCGCGTCAGCCCTTCGAACGGGCCGATCGCGTCCGTCGCCGCGACGGTGGCCATGACGGAACTGACCAGGGCGCACAGAGTGCTGCCCACGAGCTGGAATCGCAGCGCCGCCAGGATGAGCAGCGGATAGACGAGGAACAGCATGCTGATCGAGCTGCGCGTGGCGAGCGGAATGAGGATGCAGGCGAGGAGAGCCAGGCCCAGGGCCTCCCGCCAGCGTGTCGGGCTCGGGGGCCAGCGCGCCCGGTGCAGCAGGAGGAGAACCGGGGTGACGATCAGGACGCCCATCGCGTCGCCCACCCACCAGGCCAGCCAGACGGGCCAGAAGTCGTGTGCGGCGAGCTTGTCCGTGAGGACGTTGATGCCGACGCCGACGGTCGCGCTGATCAGCATGCCGACCAGTGCGCCGAGGAACACCAGCGCGAGCCCGTCCCGCAGCCGGGCGAGGTCGTTGCGGAAGCCCACCTGCCTCAGCATCAGGTACGAGCAGACCGGGGCGGCTGTGTTGCCCACCAGGGTGCCGAGCACAGCGGGCCGGAGCGAGGTGAGGGACATGATCACGAGGAGGGCGCCGAGTGCGATACCGAGCCAGGAGCGCAGTCCGAAGATGAGCAGACAGGCCACCGCGATGCCCGTGGGCGGCCAGATGGGTGTGAACACCGCGTCCTCGACGACGAGCTGTCGCAGGAGCCCCAGCCGTCCGGCCGCGTAGTAGCAGACGGCGATCGCCAACGTCTGCGGGCCGAAGGCGACGAGCCGGCGCAGATCCTGAGTACGCACCACAGCAGCCATCAGACACCGAGGCCGCCGTGTCGGCGAGGCGAGAGCCGCGGACCGTGAGCCGTCCTCACGCTACGGCAGAAGGTCCGGCCCGTCGTGGCCGAGGACGAGCACAGCGGCGTCGTCCTCGTGTCCCACCAGTTCGGCGACCTTCATCACGGCGGCGGCCAGTGCCCCCGCCTCCATTCCCGCGACGGCCGCGATGCCTGCCAGCCGCACCACGTGTTCGAGCCCCTCGTCGACAGTCAGCGCGGGCCCCTCCACCACGCCGTCCGTGAGCAGCACGAACACTCCGCCCGTGGTCAGGCGGTACTGCGTCATCGGGTACTCCGCCCCCTCCTGAATGCCGAGGGGCGGTCCTCCCTCGTCCTGCGCGATGCCGGACCTGCCGTCCGCCGTGGCCCAGATACAGGGGACGTGTCCGGCCCGCGCGCTCTCCAGCAGCCCGGTGGCCGGGTCGAGCCGCATGAAGGTGCAGGTGGCGAAGAGGTCGGTGCCGAGGGAGAGGAGCAGGTCGTTCGTCCGGGCGAGGAGTTCTCCCGGCTCGCTCGTGACAGAGGCCAGGGCCCGCAGGCCGACCCGCACCTGGCCCATGAAGGCGGCCGCCTCGATGTTGTGGCCCTGGACGTCGCCGATGGAGAGCCCGATACGGCCGTCGGGCAGCACGAAGGCGTCGTACCAGTCGCCGCCCACGTTGAGTCCGTAGCAGGCGGGCACATAGCGGGCGGCCAGACGGAATCGGGGGGTGGCGGGCAGGTCGCCGGGAAGCATGCCACGTTGCAGGGCGATGGCCAGCTCGACCTGGGAGCGCTGCAGTTCCGCGCGCTCGCGTGCCTGGGCGGTCAGCGACCCGAGTCTGGCCAGCAGCTCGTCGGCATCGTCCATGGGGCGGTTGCGGGACATCGATCACTCCAGGGACAGATTAACCCTTTCAGGGTAATACCGGCGGCCGAGGCGCACTCTCGCGCCCGGGGCGGCCGCTCAGCGGGCCATGAGCTCGCGGAGCGCGGCGACGATCTGCTCGGGGGCTTCTTCGGCCATGAAGTGTCCGCAGGTGACGGTGGTGTGGGTGAGGTGCGGTGCCCAGGCCTTCCAGAGTGCGCGGGCGTCGAAGCCGAGGGCCCCGCCCCAGTCCTGCTGGAGGACGGTGACCGGCATCCGCAGCTGACTGCCCGCGTCCCGGTCGGCCCGGTCCTGGTCGACGTCGATGCGGGCGGAGGCTCGGTAGTCGGCCACGATCGAGGTCACCGCGGTGCGGCAGGCGTCCAGGTAGGCGGCGCGGATGTCTGCGGGAACCGCCTGTGGGGTGTTGGTCCAGATGTCCAGGAAGTGGCCGAAGAAGGTGTCCGGGTCGGCCTCGATCATCCGCTCGGGCAGCCCCGCGGGCTGAGCCATCAGGTAGAGGTGGAATCCCACCGCGGCGGCGGTGCCGTGCATCACGTTCCACATGTCCAGGGTCGGCAGGACGTCGAGGCAGGCCAGGTGGGTGACGGCCTCGGGGTGGTCGAGTCCCGCGCGGAAGGCGACCAGCGCACCGCGGTCGTGACCGGCCAGCGCGAACCGCTCGTGCCCCAGCGCGCGGACCAGGGCGACGATGTCGGCGGCCATCGTGCGCTTGGCGTACGTCGTCCCGTCGGCCTCGACGGGCTTGTCACTGGCGCCGTAACCGCGCAGGTCGGGGCAGATGACGGTGTGGTCGGCCGCGAGGTCGGCGGCGACGTGCCGCCACATCAGGTGCGTCTGGGGGAAGCCGTGCAGCAGCACGACCGGACTGCCGGAGCCGCCGACGGCGACGTTGAGCGATACGTCGACGGCGACGGGGACCCGGCGATAGGCGAAGTCAGGGATGGTGGGCGTCATGGGGCGCTGCACTCCTTGCACGGGGAACACGTCCGCCGGTCGGCGGGCACACCCGAGCCTCCCGCGCCCGAATCAGCAGCGGATCAGTAGCGGATCGGCGCGTACCGTGGCGGCCGGAAAGCGGCCCGGAGAGGTGCGTATCCGGAGAAGTGCGAATCCGGAGAGGTGGGTATGGAGCGCGTCGCGTTCGGTGTGCTGGGGCCGGTGGTGGCCGAGAGCGCTGCCGGCATGCTCGCTTTGAAGGGCCCGCGCCACCGGGCGGTGCGGGCGCGATTGATCGTGGCCCGCCGCCGTGTAGTCCCGGTGTCCCGCCTGGTCGAGGACCTGTGGGACGAGGCCCCGCCGGGCGCTGTCGGTGCCGTACAGACATTCGTCGCCGCGTTGCGCCGTGTCCTTGAGCCCGAACGCCTGCCTCGGGCGCCCGCACGGCTGCTCGTCACGGAGGGCCCTGGATACGCGCTGCACGCGGAGCCGGAGGCCGTGGATGCCTGGCGTTTCGAGGCGGTCGTGCGTGCGGCGGTGACGTCACGGCCCGCGCGGGCACTGGAGCAGCTCCAGGAGGCGCTGGAACTGTGGCGTGGTCCGGCCTATGCCGAGTTCGTGCGGGAGGACTGGTGCCGTGCCGAGCGCTCCCGGCTGGCCGAGCTGCGGCTGCAGGCCGAGGAGCGGCGGGCCGAGGCCCGGTTGGCACTGGGCCGGCCCGACGAGGCGGTGCCCGATCTCGACGCGCATCTGGCCGACCACCCCTGGCGCGAGGACGCCTGGCGACTGCTGGCCCTCGCGCTGTACCGCACGGGCCGCCAGGGGGACGCGCTCGCCGTGCTGCGCCGGGCCAGGGCCACCTTGGTCGACCAGTTGGGGGTGGACCCCGGCCCGCCGCTGCGCCGCCTGGAGGCGGACATCCTCGCCCAGGACCCGCGTCTGGACCTTCCGGCCGAGCCGGTGACGGCGACGGCCCGGCTGTGGACGCAGACGGCCGCCGTCTACGACCGCACGGTCGCCGCCGGTGCCCGCGCACGGCTGGAGTCGACGGTCGGCCTGATCCGCAACCTCGCGGTGACCGGGGGCGAGGGCCTGGAGGCAGCCCGCACGCACCGGCTGGCGGCCATCACCGCGGCGGAGGAGCTCGGCGACCCCGAACTGACCAGCCGGGTGATCGGCACCTACGACGTGCCCGCGATCTGGACCCGCAGCGACGACCCGGAAATGGCCGGACAGATCGTCGCGGCAGCCGAGCGCACCCTCGCCGCCCTGCCGGACGACGGCTCGCACGACGCCGCGCGCTGCCGCCTGCTGGCCACGGTCGCGCTGGAGATGCGCGGCGTCCTCCCCTCACCTCTTCGCGCAGGCGCCACAGCCACCGCGCGCGGGCCCCGGGCCGCCGCCGAGGCCGAACAGATCGCCCGCCGCCTGGACGATCCCGCGCTGCTGGCGTTCGCGCTCAACGGGGTGTTCATGCAGTCCTGCACGCGGGCGGGCCTCGCGCGGCGCCGGGACGCGATCGGCGCGGAGCTGGCCACGCTCGCCGCCCGGCACGGTCTGGTGACCTTCGAGGTGCTCGGCCGGCTGATCCGGCTTCAGGCCCGCAGCGCGCTCGCCGACTTCACGGCGGCGGACGAGCACGCCGCCGCCGCGGACCTGCTGGCCGAGCGCCATGAACTGCCGCTGGTGGGCGTCTTCACCCAGTGGTACGGGGCGCTGCGACTGGCCGCCTCCGGGCAGCGGCAGCAGGCCGAGGCCGCCTACCGGACCGCCGCCGCGCGGCTGGACGGCGCCGGTATGCCGGGTTTGCGGCAGGGCCTGCTCCCGCTCGCCCTGCTGTGCCTGCGCCTGGCGGACGGCGCTTTGCCCGCACATCAGGCGGCCGAGTACGTCGACCCGGACGCGGACTGGGGCCCGTACCGTCCCTGGATCACTCCGCTCGTCCTGCTGCGCACCGGCCGTCGCGCCGAGGCACTGACGTCACTGCGTGCCCTGCCGGACCCTCCGCCGGACCTGATGTACGAAGTGCTGTGCTGCCTGCGGGCGACGGTGGCCCTGGAGCTCGGAGACCGGGCGGTACTGCAACGCGTCCGCGCCGACCTGCTGCCGGCCGCCGCCGAACTCGCCGGCGCGGGCAGCGGCCTGGTGACGCTCGGTCCGGTGCAGAGGTGGGTCACCGCCCTCACCGCGGCGCTCGACCCGCCGCTGCGACCGGACCTCGGCGGCAGGTAGGGGCGACCGGGTCGCCGAGGTGGGGCCGGCTCGGCACACCCGCACCGTCACGCAGTCACACCGTCGTCGAGTCCCGTCCGGCCGCGTCCTCGTCCGGCGCCGAACGCGGAGTCACGGGGACACGCCCTGCGCCGAAGTCCCCTGCCCCTTCCAGTCCTCGGCGGCGGTGAGCGGTACCGGTGCCGGACGTTCCACCGTCGTCGTCAGCTCGATCCGCCGGCCCTCGGCCGCCGAGCGGAGGACGGCGCTCATCGTTTCGAGGACGTGCAGGGCGAACTCACCCCCGGCGCGGGGGACTCGCTGCGCGTCGGCCGCGACGAAGTCGAGCAGTCCGATGCCGCGAGCGCCGCCGACGTAGCCCGCCGACGGTTCGAGGGTGCGCCACGCGGTACCACCGAGCTCGAAGAGGCGTACGTCGCCGTCGAAGCCGTTCGGATCGGGGACCACGAGCGTGCCCCTCTCGCCGTGGACCTCGATGGGTGCGGCCGTCGTGGCAACGCCGTCGAAGCTCGTGGTGAGGGTGGAGAGGGCGCCACCCGTGTGTTCGAGCACGCCGGTCACATGGCTGTCCACCTCGACCGGGATCCGCTCGCCGCTGCGCGGTCCGGAGCCGATGACGCGTTCGCTGCGCAGGCGGGCCGCGGCGCCGATGACGGCGCGGACCGGTCCCAGGAGGTGGACGAGCGCCGCGATGTAGTACGGACCCATGTCCAGCAGCGGGCCCCCGCCCGCCGTGTAGTAGAAGTCGGGGTGCGGGTGCCAGCGCTCGTGGCCCGGAGTGACCATGACGGCCGACGCCGACAGCGGGCGTCCGATGCACCCGGCGTCGACGGCCGCGCGCGCCGTCTGGAGACCGGTGGCCAGGACGGGGTCGGGCGCGCACCCCACCCCGA
>NZ_JBEXDZ010000253.1:0-8718 GCF_040606085.1 Streptomyces sp. NPDC005485
TGCACGTGTGGGGTGTGGTTGGCGGGGCGGGGGGTGGCTCTCCCAGTCTTGGCCGGGGCCGTCCCCCCAACTTGGTGGGTGTTCGGGCCGCCCGCCCGCCCCCCCCCCCCCCCGACCAGGATCTCCGCGATACCGGTGGGCTGGATGATCAGCGCCTCCACCCGCCCCTCGGGCTGCAGCCGCCACCAGCCGCTCTCCCGAGCCGACGGCCGTAGCGGGGCGCCGTCCGCGTCGAGCAGCCAGGCGCGCGACTCGTACTGGAGAAAGGGACGCCCGTCGTGACGGAAGCTGATCTCCTGCGCGTACTCGAACTCCTCGGCGAGCGTGGGGTATTCGCCGCGTCCCCGGCCGACCCAGGTGCCGACAAGCCCGACCAGGGGTGCCAGCAGTGCGTGCGGCGCCGGTGCTTCGTCGGGCCGCAGGGCATCGGGGTACGGGTGCTTCCGGGCGGGGTCGAACATGATGTGCGCTCCTGGGTCGGGGCCGGTACCGGCTGGGCCAGCCTAGGTCGCCTCCTTCAACGGCAGCGTGAGCGTGGCCGAGCGCAGGCCGGGTGCCTTCGCGGTGAGAGTGAGGCGGCCCGGCTGCTTGAAGCTGTCCACGTTGCGCGAGAGGTCGAGCGGTCTCCACGCGCCGTCGGCGTCGCCCCGCAGGAAGAGCCGTCCCTCGTCGAAGAGCCGCTCACGTGCCGGTCCGGTCCTCGGCGCGGTACCGGTCTCGGCCGCGGCAGCCGGGGACCCGTCGAGCTCGAAGGCGACCGTGTCTGCCGCCACGGTCAGGCTCCCTTGGCGCGTACGGCGGCGGCCTTGGCCAGGGCCGTGACCTCGTCCGCGCTCAGTCCCCTGCCGTAGACGCGGAAGTCGTCGACCGCCGCCTTCAGGTACGGGTCCGCGTACTGGGACCTGCCGATGTACGCGGCCCGGATGTGGTTGCCGAAGTAGCGCGGTTCGACGGTGACCGCGCTGTTGCGGCCCGCTTCCTGGCCGTCGACGTACAGCACGGCGGTGCCGGCCGCGTAGGTCACGGCCACATGGACCCAGCGGTCCGTGGGCAGCGGGTCCGCGTCGATGCGCTGCTCCGCTCCCCCGCCGCCCGCGGTGATCGCGTACCGCAGGGTGCCCGCGTCGCTGAGGGGGGTCAGGAACATGTTGGCGCTGACGCCGGTGCCGAAGTCGAAGATCCGGCTCCAACCGGCCGGTTGGCCCGCCGGCTTCACCCAGGTCGCCACCGAGTAGGCGGACGCGCCCGCCAACAGGTCCTCGGCGAGGGCGACATGACCGTCCTTCCCGTCCAGGGCCACGGCTCCCCCGGTGCGTCCCTGGGTCCAGGAGGCACCGCCCGCCAGGGTCGCGGCCTTGCCGTTGCCGGTGGCGTCGGCGGCCGTCGTCCCGGAGGTCTCGTCGAAGCGGTGCCAGGCGGCGAACTCCGGTGGCGTGGACGGGGGTTGGCCGGTCAGCCAGTAGACGTCGTAGTACTGGTGGTGGACGCGGGAGATGGGCAGCAGTGTGACCGTCTCGCCGTCGGCTGTCGCGGTGAACCGGAGCGTACTGGTCGACGCCTGCCGGATGGTGGAGGTGTCCAGGCGGGGCATCCACGGGTTCGCCGTGTCGCCGTACGCTCCGGCGAGCACCACCGGGCCGTGCAGTACGGCCTTCACGTCCGGGTCGTCGGGGGTGGCCTCCACGGTCGTGCGCATCGGGAGGGTGACCTCGACGCGGTCGCCGCGACGCCAGGTGCGGTCGAGGGTCAGCCAACTGCCCGCCGCCGGACGGTTCGACAGCGCCCGGCCGTTGAGCTTGACGCCGGCTCCTAAGGCCCAGGCCGGGATGCGGACCAGCAGTTGGTGGGCGGCGCCTCCGGCGGTGACCGTGAGCACGGTCGAGGAGGCGTCGGGAAGGTTCGTGGTCTGCCGCCAGGTGATGTTCTTCTCCTGCCAGCGGACCTCGGACGGGATGAACAGGTTGACCAGGAGCCGCTGGTCGTCGTGGGTGTAGATCGTGTCGGCGAACTTCGCCTGCGTCTCCATGCCGCTGCCGTGGTCGCAGGAGAAGTTGTCGTAGTCGGTGGAGTAGGCGTTCGGATCCGTGCCCATGAAGGAGGGCTGCTGCTTGAACGAGCCGGGGCCGAGGCCGGTGTAGTAGATGTCGAAGCCGTGCCCGGAGTCCGGGTCCTGCTCGCCGAGCATCTGGTTGAACAGCGTGCGCTCGTAGTAGTCGAGGAGGTCGGTGCGTTCCGGGGCCTGGAAGTGCAGCAGCCGGGTCAGCTTGAGCATGTTGTAGCTGTTGCAGTTCTCGCAGGTGCCGTTCGACAACTGGCCTGCTATGACGTCGGGTTCGTGGAAGGCCTCGCCGTTGCTGTTGCCGCCGATGACGTACGAGTGGTGGTCGGTGACGATCTGCCAGAAGTTCCGGCCGATGGTGCGGTAGCGGTCGGGCAGGCCCTCCTCCCACAGCCTTACCGCCCCGACCATCTTCGGGATCTGGGTGTTGGCGTGCAGTCCGGCGAGCCGGTCCTCTCCCGCGGCCAGGGGGTCGAAGACGCGGGCGTGGGTGAAGCGTTCGGCCACCTCCAGCCAGAGGGCGTCACCGGTGACGGCGTGCAGGTCGGCGAACACGTCGTTCATGCCGCCGAACTCGGTCTCCAGTACGCGCTGCATCTGCTCGTAACTCAGCTTGGCGGTCCGCTGGTTGACCCACTCCGCCTTGCGCAGGACCACGTCGAGGGCCTGGTCGTTCCCGGCCAGCCGGTACTGGTCCACCAGGCCCGCCATGATCTTGTGCAGGGTGTAGTAGGGGGCCCAGACACCCGTGCCCGCCTCCAGCCGGTCGAAGAAGCTCTCCGGGAAGGCCGACAGGTAGCCCTTGCCGAAGCCCGCCGAGAGGGACGCGTTCTGGCAGGCGGCCAGGGCGGCGACCAGTCGACGGCCCTTGTCACGCAGCGCGGTGTCGCCGGTGTCGGCGTATGTGAGGGCGAGTCCGGACAGGAGGTGGCCGGTGGAGTGCCCGCGCAGTTCGACGTCCGGGCCCTCCCAACCGCCGCAGGGCTGGGCGGTGCTGGGCAGGCCGACGTTCAGGCGGAAGGTGTGCAGCAGCCGGTCGATGTCGACGAAGCGCAGATAGGCGGTGTTGCGGCTCTGGTTGTCCTTGAACGGTCCGGCGAGCAGGGAGACCGCGGTCAGCGGGAACGCCTTGACGCGAGTGGCGAGTTGGCGGGGCCTTTCGGCGGGCGGTGCTGCGGCCGCGTGGGCCGCGGGGCCGTCCGTCACGGTCAGGGCCGCCGCCGCGGCCGCGCCTCCCGCGGTGAGGAAGGAGCGTCTGCCGAGGGGTGGGGTCACGAAGTCCTCCGCATGTCGTGGCGTCGGGCGGAGAGTCCCGTTTCCCCGCCCCACTGGGTGGTGTTCCAGGCTCGTTCGATATATCGAATGCTGTGCGACATGCTGTGCGGAGATCTACGGTAGAGGACTGACTGCTGATGTCAATGACACGGGAGAGACCGCGAAGGCTGGTTGCGGGAGCGCTCCCATGGCACCATGGCGCGGCTCCGCCAGGAGAGGCGGAGCGGAGCCGTTTCGTCGAACGGAGACCCCCCGCCATGGAGACCCTTGGACATTCATTATTGACGTGCACACGTCGTCTCTGCGTCGTGTTGGCGGTCTGGGCGCTGGGCGCGGCCCTGGCCGTGGTGCCCGCGTCCGCACGGCCGCACCTGCCCGCGGCGCAGACGGCACCGGCCGTCGCTGCGGCGAAGAGCGTGTACATTCCGCCCAGTTGGGCGGCGACCGGCGAGGTTCCCTGGACGCAGAACCGCACAAGGGAATCGGCCGACTTCGTCCTGCTGTGGGGCGAGAAGTCGGGCACCGATCCCAAGTCCGCCCCGGCCGACTACCGGTTCGATCCGGACAACATCCTCAGCCAGCTGGAGAACCTGTACGCCTTCTACGTGAACACCATGAAGTTCACGCCGGAGACCGGGTTGCTCTCCCAGTACAAGATCGACGTGATCATCACCCGGACCTGGAACCGCACCGAGCTCGACGCCTGGGCCACCGGCGGTTCGGCCGACGGCAGGGTCGGCGTCATCAACATCGCGCCGGCCGCGGCGCAGCCCGGCTCCTGGGGTCTGGCCCACGAACTCGGCCATGTCTTCCAGAACTACACCTTCCTCGGCAAGGGCGGCGACGCGGGCCTGACCGACCCCTCGGCCGGAACCTTCTGGGAGACCGGCGCCGAGTACATGGCGATGCAGGTGTACCCCGACGGCGGCGCGGGCGACCTGACCCGGTTCCTGCGAACCGAGAACCTGGCGTACTCCTCCAGCCGCCACCACTACGGCAACTGGATGCTCATGCAGTACCTCGTCGACAAGTACGGCGGGATCCAGACCTTCAACAACATCTGGAACCAGGCCAAGAACACCGAGCACCCGCTGGAGACCTACCGGCGCATCAGCAACCTGACGCAGTCTCAACTCAACACCCGTATCGCCGAGTACGCCCAGCACCAGGTCACCCTCGACTACTCCAACCGCTCCCGCTTCATGCCGTTCGTCAACAACGTGTACGGCGCGGGCTTCATCAACGCCTACAACGGCGTCCCGGTGAACGCCGTGAACCAGTCCGCCGGTCACTACGCGATCCCGGACGCACTCGCGCCCTCGGACTACGGCTACAACAAGATCAAGCTGGTGCCGTCGAGCGACGGGGCACTGATCAAGCTGCACTTCAAGGGGCATGTCAACGCGGCGGCCGGGTCCGGCTGGTCGTACGGGTTCGTCGCCGTGAGCAGCGGCGGCACACCCCGCTACGGCGCCGTCTCCGCAGGCCCCGACGGTCAGATCAGCTTCCAGACCCGCTCCGGCGAGAAGGATGTGTACCTCGTCGTCACCGGCACGCCGAGCACTGTGCACCACTACGGATACCTGGACGGGTTCACCAAGAACTACCGCTACCCGTACGAGTTCCGGATCAGCGGGGCCACCCCGTCCGGCTACGAGCCCGGCTACCAGAAGCCGGCCGCGACCGGCGGCGGTCACTGGCACTCCAACGGCGGCGGCTGGGTCGACAACAGCGCCAACGTGGCCGCGTCCGTGTACGTCGGGCCGCGCGCGGCCGTCTTCGGCTCCTCGACCCTGACGGGCAACGTGCGCGTGGAGGGCCTGTCGTGGGTCAACTCCGGCGCCACGATCAGCGACAACGTCGTGGTCAAGGACAGCGCGATCGTGCAGGGCGGCGCCCGTCTGTCCGGCAACCTCGTCCTCGGCGGGGACGCCGAGAGCTGGATCACCTGCTCGTCCGGAACGTATCTGATGTTCAACCCCGACCGGGGCTGTGACGGCCGAGGCGGCGAGAACGACATCAATCCGTCGTACAGCGCCTTCACGGACCAGGAGCTCGCGATCACGATCTGAGTGATCACCGCCGGCACGGCTCTTCGGGTGTTCGGCGGTGACCACCGGGCGGCGATGACTCCGCCCGCTCGTCGCAGTCTGTATTCGTAGTGAAGGAACGAGGACCGCCACCTGCGAGCGGAGTGATCGTCATGACCGGCAACAGAGCTGAGGCGTTGGCACGTCTGGACGTCTTCGTCGGTGAGTGGAGCGTGGAGGCGCGCTTTCCCGGCAACCCGCCGGCACCGTCCGGCACGACCGGCGACGGCCCAAGGGTACGCAGCCGATTCGAATGGACCCTGGACGGGCAGTTTCTGCTGCAGCGCACCGAGATTCCGGTCCCCGAAGCACCCGACAGCCTGACGCTCGTCGGCACCGACCTGGAGACCGGCGCGTACACGCAGCACTACTACGACTCCCGCGGTGTGGCACGCCTGTATGCGATGACCCTCACCGACGACGTGTGGACGCTCACGCGGGAGTCCCCCGACTTCACCCCGCTGGCCTTCCGGCAGCGCTTCGTCGGCACGTTCAGCCAGGACTCGCACACCATCACCGGCGCCTGGGAAACGGGCGACCTCGACGGCGGCCCGTGGCAGCACGACTTCGCTCTCATCTACCGCAAGGTGGGCTGACACGAAGGCCGCAGGCTCGCAGCGCAGACGGTACGAGAGACTGCCGGGGCCGGACACTCCGCCACCCGGCCTCGCGGAACGAGGTCGGGCAGCATTCCCAGCGGTTCGGAGCGGATCACTGAACGGAGTCGGCGTACGCCTCGTCCCGGTCGTCGTCCGCTGCCGCCGGTTCCTCCTGAGGGGGCGTGCCGGCGGTCTTGCGGCCCGGTAGGACCAGCAGGACGACCACGGTTCCGGCGGCCATGACGATGCCGCCGATGA
The DNA here is from genome assembly GCF_040606085.1 of Streptomyces sp. NPDC005485. Taxonomy (NCBI): domain Bacteria; kingdom Bacillati; phylum Actinomycetota; class Actinomycetes; order Kitasatosporales; family Streptomycetaceae; genus Streptomyces; species Streptomyces sp. NPDC005485. The sequence goes on from NZ_JBEXDZ010000253.1 coordinate 6,282, forward strand.
GGCTGGTGTGGGCGATGGCGTGGGCGAAGGACTCGTGCACGGCGTCGATCAGGGTCTGGGCCTGTTGCGGTCCGCCGCCGGGAGTCGTCGCGACCTGTTCGGCGACGGCGAGACCGCCGCCCACCGAGTCCTTGGCCGTGTCCGTCGCGGCGGCCGGGAGGTGGTCGCCGACCAGTGCGGTGAGCTTGTCCTTGTAGGACGTGGCGAGGAGCGAACCGAGGATGGCGATACCCAGGGAGGCGCCGAGTTCCAGCGCGGTGTCGTTGGCGCCGCCGCCGACGCCCAGCTCCGACTCGGGGAAGGAGCCCATGATGGTGTCGGTGGCCGGGGACAGGCTCAGGCCGATGGCGAAGCCGAGCAGCAGCAGGGGCGCCAGGAAGTCGGTGTAGGTCGAGCCCGACTCGATCAGCGTCAGCAGGAAGACACCTGCGGTGCCGGTCACCATGCCGGTTCCCACCACCAGCTTCACGCCCAGTTTCGGGGCGACCCGCCCGGTCACGGCGGCGCCGACGAAGACGGCTCCGGCCAGCGGCAGCAGTCGTACGCCGGTGTCCAGCGCGTTGTAGCCGAGGACGAACTGCAGGAACTGGGTGGAGTAGTAGATCGAGCCGAAGGTGCCGAAGAAGAAGAACAGCACCGCGAGCATGGAGCCACTGAAGGGACGCTCGCCGAACTTGCGCACGTTCAGCATGGGGTGGGGGTGGCGCAGCTCCCAGGCGACGAAGGCCGGCAGGCCGACGGCGGCGACCACGGCCGCGGTGATCGGGCCGGTTCCCCAGCCGAAGTGCGGTCCCTCGATGATCGCGTAGACCAGGCTCGCGACGGTGACGATCGAGAGCAGACCGCCGACGTAGTCGATGGCGCCCATCTTCGCCGCCTTCGACGGCGGCACCAGGAGCAGTGCGCCGACGACGCCGACGATCGCGATGGGGGCGTTCATCAGGAAGGTCGAGCCCCAGGCGTGGCTCTCCAGTAGCCATCCGGCGGCCAGCGGTCCTGCGGCGATGGCAAGGCCGGAGGTGGCGCTCCAGGCGGTGATGGCCTTGGCGCGCTCGGCCCTCGGGAACATCGCGACGAGCAGGGACAGGGTGGCCGGCATGACGACGGCGGCGCCGACACCCATGATCGCGCGGGCGGCGATGACCAGGCCGGTCCCCTCCACCAGCCCGCCCATCAGCGAGCCGCCCGCGAAGATCAGCAGACCCAGGATCAGCGCACCGCGCCGGCTGTACTTGTCGCCGATCGAGCCCAGCACCAGCATCAGCGCGGCGTACGGGACGGTGTAGCCGTCGATGACCCACTGCAGGTCACTGCTGGACAGGCCGAGATCCTGCGTCATGTCCGGAGCCGCCACGATCAGCGACGTGTTCGCCATGACGACGATCAGCAGGCTGAGGCAGAGCACCAGCAGAGCCCACCAGCGCCGCGGATAGGGCCCGGCCATCTTCTCGGCGGGTGTGTTGGCAAAGAACGGCATCAAAAGCTCCTCAGGGCGTGGCGGCGAGGTCGGAGGGGGCTGGGCGGCAGGGACCGGGCGAGTGCGACCGCAGCCCAGCTGGCTTTATTTGCCCAACGATGTGCAGAGTAGTTTATTGCCCATCCATGTGCAAGTATCGAGGCGTCCTGCGACCGCCGACCGGAGGCACGACATGACCGATCCACGCCTCACCGGCGGCGGGCGCCGTCAGGCGCAGCTCACCCGGGCCCGCATCCTCGAAGCGGCGGAACAGGAACTCGGCCGCGACCCCGACAGCAGCCTCGGTCACATCGCGGAGGCAGCCGGCGTGGTGCGCCGTACCGTCTACGACCACTTCGCCGGCCGGTCCGCGCTGGTCGAGGGGCTTGTCGCGGAGGCGGCGGGGGCACTGCGACGGGCGCTGGCGGGCGTCACGGTCTCCGATGCCGATGCCGATGCCGATGCCGATGCCGATGCCGATGCCGATGCCGATGCCGATGCCGATGCCGATGCCGACGCAGATGCGGATGCCGTCACCGCCATGGCTCGTTTCGTCCTGGCCCTGTGGCCCGTTGGCGGTCGCTATCGCACGCTGCTGACGCTCGCGCGCCAGGACCTGGGGACGGAACGCGTGAACGAAGTCCTCGCCCCGGCCCGCGACATGGCGACCGCGATCATCGAGCGGGGGCAGCGCCAGGGCGTCTTCCGGACCGGCGTCCCGCCCGGGCCGCTCGGCCGGGCGCTGGAAGGGCATCTGCTGGCCCTCCTGGCATGCGTGAACGCCGGGACCTGGCACGACGACGGCACGCGCGCCGCGACCGCCGCCCTGATCGCGGTGGGGGCGGACGCCGACCTCGCTGTCACGCGGGTCCGTCGACTCGGCCGTCCCTAGGGGGTGTTTTGAAAGTCCTGTGCGGTGCCCGCGGTGTTCGGTGCGTGCCCTCGGCGTGCCGGACGAAGGCCCTCGTACTGGACGTACTT
>NZ_JBEXDZ010000254.1:0-8682 GCF_040606085.1 Streptomyces sp. NPDC005485
TCGGCAAGCAGATGGCAGAGCGCGGTCAGGGCGGCCACATCGTCAACACGGCATCGGCGGCGGCGTACCAGCCCTCCAAGGCGCTTCCCGCGGCCGTACGATCAACAATCCGAACTCAGAACCAACTCAGAAGAACACCGACCGCCGCTGCACCAGGAGCTTGTAGAGCGTGTGCTGGATCTGTTCCCTGACCTGGTCCGTCAGGTTGAACATCAGCATCGGGTCCTCCGCCGCCTCCGGCGGATAACCGTCCGTCAGGATCGGCTCGCCGAACTGGATCGTCCACTTGGTGGGAAGCGGCACCGCGCCGAGCGGGCCCAGCCACGGGAACGTCGGAGTGATCGGGAAATACGGGAAACCGAGAAGGCGGGCCAGCGTCTTCGCGTTGCCGATCATCGGGTAGATCTCCTCCGCGCCGACGATCGAGCACGGAATGATCGGGGTGCCCGCGCGCAGCGCGGTGGAGACGAAGCCGCCGCGGCCGAAGCGCTGGAGCTTGTAGCGCTCGCTGAAGGGCTTGCCCACGCCCTTGAAACCCTCCGGCATCACTCCGACCAGCTCGCCCCCCTCCAGCAGCCGTTGGGCGTCCTCGGCGCAGGCCAGTGTGTGGCCGAGCTTGCGGGCCAGTTCGTTGACCCCCGGCAGCATGAAGACCAGGTCGGCCGCGAGAAGGCGGAGGTGGCGGCCCTCGGGGTGGTTGTCATGGACCGCGACCTGCATCATCAGGCCGTCCAGCGGGAGCGTGCCCGAATGGTTGGCGACGATCAGGGCGCCGCCCTCGGACGGGATGTTCTCGATGCCCTTCACTTCGACCCGGAAGTACTTCTCGTAGAACGGGCGCAGCAGGGACATCAGGACCTGGTCGGTGAGCTCGGCGTCGTAGCCGAAGTCGTCGATCTCGTAGTCCCCGGTCAAACGCCGGCGCAGGAACGACAGGCCCCCGGCGATACGCCGCTCCAGCCCGCCGCCGTCCTGCGGCTTCGGCAGCGGTTGTTCCTCTCGCGTCACGGGAACATCATCCTGCCGCAACGCCCGATCGGGCAGCGGCTGGACCTCACGAACCACCGCGGGCTCGCCCTTGCGCCGGCTCCCCGCGCCCCGGCGCCGCGGCGGCCGCTGCACGGCGCCTCCACGGGACCGGTCGTCGTCGAACGGAAGGACCTTGGCATCCGCCATCGTTGATGCGCTCCTCAGTTGGCGCTCTGCGTCGGGGGGTGGCCGCCGCCCAGGTAGGGCAGCGCGGCGAGCCGGTCGACGGCCCCCGCGAGGGCCTCCGGAGGCAGGAGTCCGGGCCCCCGGCTGCGGGCGAAGTCCGCGAAGGTCTCCGCCGTCGTGTACTTCGGCTTGTAGCCCAGCGTCTCGCGCATCTGGTTCGTCGACACGACCCGGCCGTGCGTCAACAGCCGCAGCTGCTCCGGCGAGAAGTCCGTCACCCCCAGCGTACGCACCGCCGTCCCCACCCAGGTGAGCGCGGGCAGGAGCAGCGGCACCGTGGGCCGGCCGAGCCGCCGCGCGCACTGCGACAGCAGCAGAACGCCGTCACCGGCGATGTTGAACGTGCCGCTGTTGAGCGTCCCCCGCTCCGGTTCGTGCGAGGCGAGGCGCAGCACCTCGATCACGTCGTCCTCGTGCACGAACTGCAGCCGCGGGTCGTAGCCCAGGACGGTCGGCAGGACCGGCAGCGAGAAGTACGAGGCGAGCGGCGAGTCCGCGCTCGGCCCCAGGATGTTCGCGAAGCGCAGCACGCACACGGCCACGTCGGGCCTGCGGCGCGCGAACCCGCGGACGTACCCCTCGACCTCCACCGTGTCCTTCGCGAAGCCGCCGCTGGGCAGCGACTTGGGCGGAGTGGTCTCGGTGAAGACGGCGGGGTCGCGGGGCGCCGAGCCGTAGACGTTCGTACTGGACTTCACGACGAGCCGCTTCACCGTCGGCGACTTCTGACACGCACCCAGCAGCTGCATGGTGCCGATGACGTTGGTCTCCTTGACCGTGGTCCGGCTGCCACTGCCCAGCGCCGTGCCCGTCACGTCCATGTGCACGACCGTGTCCACGGAGTGCTCGGCGAGCACGCGCGCGATGGCGGGCTGCCGGATGTCGGCCTGGACGAACTCGGCACCGCCCAGGTGGTGCTCGGATGGCACCGCGTCCACGGCGATCACCCGGTCGACCTGCGGGTCACGCTGGATCCGTCGTACGAACCGGCCCCCCAGCTGACGGGCCACTCCGGTCACGAGCACGACCTTCCCCAAGATCAGCGCCTTCCTTCCAGACGTCGTCGCGCCTTCGCACAGCTGTCGCACAGCTCTGCCCGTACGTGCCGTGTTCCCCGTGTCCGGTCAACCTAGCGGGTTGTTGTTGCGCTGTGATGACCGCCCGATGCACGAAGTGACGACAGCCACAGACGTACGATCGGACCAAGCCAATCGCATCACATGCGTACGAACAGTACCGACGTGGCCGGAAAATGGCTGTGGCCCCCCACCGGTGGTGGGGGGCCACAGCCATACGCTCTCGCAGCGTCGCGTCGCTTACTTCTTGTTGCGACGCTGAACGCGCGTGCGCTTCAGCAGCTTGCGGTGCTTCTTCTTCGCCATCCGCTTGCGCCGCTTCTTGATAACAGAGCCCACGACTACCCTCGCTCACTTCTCTTTACTCGGTGCTGGGCTGCATGGGCCCACACGACCTATGAGGGGCCAGCCTACCGGTCCGAGCGCCGAGGTCGTAATCGAGGGGATCCGGGGGGTCCCGGAGGGCCTCGCAGGGCCTCCGGGACACCGCCGGAACAGCGTCAGGCTGTCTCCACCCCCACGTAACTCTCGCGGAGGTACTCGTGAACCGCTTGCTCCGGCACCCGGAAGGACCTCCCCACCCGGATCGCCGGCAGATGACCGCTGTGCACCAAGCGGTACACGGTCATCTTCGACACTCGCATCACCGAGGCGACTTCCGCCACGGTAAGGAACTGAACCTCGTTCAGAGGCCTCTCGCCAGCTGCAGCCATGACACACCTGAACCTTCCGCACTCGACGGTCACCGGCTTCCCCTTCCGGTGACTCTTCGTCGTTGCGTGCTCACTCCCCAATGTAGGGGCGGGTGATGCGAGTGGGGAAGAGGGGATGCCATCGGCCGCCTACTGTGACAGACACGCTCGATTGAGTACATAGCGAGTAAGCGGTCGGTAGTAATCAGACCGCACAGCGTCATCAAGCGGAACGACGACGGACACCCGCCCCTCTGCCTCTCCCACGAAGAGCGCCGGATCGTCCGTGTCCGCCAGCCCCATCGCCTCGAACCCCAGCTGACCTGCCCCGCAGACCCATCCGTGGTCCCCGATGACCAGTTCCGGGAGCGGCCCGCCGGCCTCCGCGGCGGCCGCCAGAACCGTGCGAACCGGGAGGGGTGAGTGGGTGTGCGCGCCGGTCGCACCACCGGGGGCGCACGGACCGGGTTCGCGTACCAGCGCGACACCTTGTACGTAGTCAAGGTTGTACGTGCGTAGGCCGAACCGGGTCGTTATGTCGACAGAGCAACCCTGCGCGGGGGTGAGGACGGTACATCCCGCCGCCGACAGAGCGTCCGCGAGAGCGGCGTAGAAACCGATCAGCCGGTGCGGATGGCCGGTGCCGAGGAGCACGGGGCTCCTGTCCTGCGCCGCTTTGCCGAGACGCTCCGCGAAGGCGTTGAGCGCTTCCAGGGTTCGCTCCGGATCAATCACATCATGACCAGAAGTGTGCCCAGGATCGGCCGAGACCCCGCACTTGTACGACATCAACTCGATCAGATCCCGCTGCCGCCATGTCCATTCGGGATCAAGTCCGATCATCACGCGTGGGTCGCGCGCCGCGAAGAGCCGATAGCTGCGCAGGCTCTCCTCCCGCGACGTGGCCACGGGCCCGGCCAGCCGGGCAGCCAGCAAATGCGCACGCAACGCTCCACTACTCAACACCCCAGCGATGCTGACGCATCGATTCCTCACGCATGCCCAAAACACGGGAAACGCCCCACCGTTGGCGTAATCGTGCGACCCTCGCCGACCGCCGTGACACGACGGTGAAACGCGGTGACAGGACAGTGACAAAAGCGACCACAACTAACGCCGGGGCTCCCCTGTCTCACAACACGTAAGCCAACGCGGCGAGTTGACCATCGCCGCACAGACCACAGTCATCACAGGGGGAACACCATGAAGCTGTCCCGTCGCACCACGACCGCCGCCGCCCTCGCCGTCCTGGCCCTCGGTGGCACCCTCGCCGCCACCACCCCGGCGACCGCCGCCACCACCGCTGCCGGCGCCTACAACGGCGCCTGCGGCGAGGGCTACCGGGTCACCGCGTCCACGCCGATCAAGTCCTCGCCGACCAAGGTCATCGGCACCACGTACATCACGTGGAACACCGGCGCCCAGCGACTGTGCGCCGTGACCGTCCGCAACACCCCGGGGGCCAAGGTGTTCATGGAAGTCACCCTCGACACCTTCCCCGACAGCACCACCACGGCCAAGGACTCCGGCTACTTCACCACGTACGCCGGCCCTGTCTACAAGGACAAGCCCGCGGCCGGCGAGTGCCTGACCTGGAGCGGCTCGATCGACATCTACTACAACGGCGACACCAGCATCTGCGACTGACCCGCCGCCGCACCCGCACCGCCGTAGCCGGACCCAAGAGGCCCGGCTACGGCAGCAGTCCCCGCAGCGGGAAGGCGGCCCGGCGCGCGGCCACGACCGCCTGGTCGAGCCGGTCCGCCGGGTCGTACCCCGACTCCCAGTCCTTCCACGACACCGGCCACCGGCCGTCCGTCATCCGCGTCGGCGCCAACTGCCGCGTCCGCGCGAACACTTCCTGCCGCCAGCCCTCGGGAATCACGGTCTCCGGCTCGACCGGCCGCCCCGCCGCGATGGCCACAAGATGCGTCCAGGACCGCGGTACGACGTCCACCACCGCGTAGCCGCCACCGCCCAACGCGACCCAGCGCCCGTCGGCGTACTCGTGCGCGAGGTCGTGACACGCCATCTGCACCGCCCGCTGCGCGTCCAACGACACCGCCAGATGCGCCAGCGGATCCTCGAAATGCGTGTCGGCGCCGTGCTGTGTGACCAGCACCTGAGGCCGGAAGTCGGCGATCAGCTCCGGTACGACGGCGTGGAAGGCCCGCAGCCACCCGGCGTCCCCGGTCCCGGCGGGCAGCGCCACGTTCACCGCGCTCCCCTCCGCGCAGTCCGCGCCGGTCTCCTCGGGCCACCCGGTCTGCGGGAACAGCGTCCGCGGATGCTCGTGCAGGGAGACCGTCAGGACCCGCGGATCCTCCCAGAAGGCGGCCTGCACCCCGTCGCCGTGATGGACGTCCACATCCACGTACGCGACGCGCTCGGCGCCCAGTTCGAGCAGCCGGGCGATGGCGAGCGAGGCGTCGTTGTAGATGCAGAACCCAGAGGCGCCGCCGGGCATGGCATGGTGCAGCCCGCCCGAGAAGTTCACCGCGTGCAATGCCTCCCCACGCCACACCGCCTCCGCCGCGCCCACCGACTGCCCGGCGATCAGCGCGGAGACCTCGTGCATCCCGGCGAAGGCGGGGTCGTCCATCGTCCCCAGCCCGTACGCCCCGTCCGCGGCGTCCGGATCCGCGGACGCGGCCTTCACCGCCTCGACGTAGTCCTCGCGGTGCACCAGCCGCAGCGTCGACTCCCCGGCGGGCTTCGCCGAGACGACCTCGACCTCCCGGTCCAGCCCGAACGCGTCGACCAGGCGCCGGGTCAGCGCCAGCCGGACCGGATCCATCGGGTGGTCCGGACCGAAGTCATACCCCGTTACTGCCTCGTCCCACATCAGCTGTGCGCGGCCGCTCATGCCCGCCACCGTATCGGTCCGACCCGGAAGCGAACGAGCGGGCGTACCCCAGGGTCACCAGCACCAACACCATGGGCACGAGCATCGCGCCCCGATAACTCCACGCATCCCCCAGCGCCCCGACCAGAGGCGAACCGATCAAGAAACCCACATAGTTGAACACGTTGAGTCGCGCGATGGCCGTATCCGAAGCCCCCGGGAAGAGCCGGCCGGCCGCCGCGAAGGTCTGCGGCACCAGCACGCACAGTCCCAGCCCCAGCAGCGTGAACCCGAGCATCCCCACCCACGCGCCCGGCGCCACCGCCACCACCGCGAACCCCACCGCCGCCACGACCGCCCCCAGCCGCACCACCGCCACGGCCCCGAACCGCCGCACCCCGAAGTCCCCGATGGCCCGCCCGAGCAACGTCGTCACCATGTAGACGTTGTACGGAACAGTCGCCAGCTGCTCCGAACTGCCCAGCACGTCCTGCAGATACTTCGCACTCCAGTTGGAGACGGTCGAGTCCCCGATGTACGCGAAGGTCATCACCAGGCACAGCGGCAGCAGCAGCTTGAACACCACGGGCCCGGCATCGGCCGCCTCCCGCGCCTCCTCCTCGCCCGGGACACCCGCGTCGACATACCAACGGCTCGCCACGAGCGCGGCCGGCAGCAGCACCAGTACCACCGGCAGATACAGCACGACGAGCGAGAGATGCCAGTGGGCCCCGACCCAGGCGAGCGACGCCCCCAGGATCCCGCCCAGGCTGTACACGGCGTGGAAACCGAGCATGATGCTGCGCCCGTACCCCCGCTGCAGGCTCACCCCGAGCATGTTCATCGAGGCGTCCAGACCCCCCACCGCCAGCCCGAAGGCCCCCAGCGCCACGGCCACCTCGACCAGTTGGTCGCCGGACCCGACACCGAGCAGCGCGAGCAGCACGACCGGCTGCGCCCACCGCAGTACACGGCTGGGCGGCACCCTCTTCACCAGCTGCTCGGTGCAGACACTGCCGACGCCGGCCAGGACCGGCACTGCGGCGAGGAAGGCGGGCAGGAGCGCGTCGGATATCCCGTACCGGTCCTGGATCGCGGGAATGCGCGTCACGAGCAGCGCGAAGGTGGCGCCCTGCACAAAGAAGCTGAACGCCAAAGAGGCCCTACCGCGCCGCAGCACATCTGTCATGGCGGCGAGCGTAGGGCCCCGGCGTACTCGTGGGTAGATCCAGCCAAAGATGAATTCTCTTCACCTTTGGCCGGCTGCTCCGCGCGGCTTCGTCAGGCGGCGACGGCGACCGCGGGCTCCGCCGTCGCGGCTGCGGCTTCGCTGTCCTTCACCTCGGCGGCGAGGATGCCCTCCATCGGCCCGGCGGCGAGACCGCCGCTGACGAGGAAGGTGACCGCCATGACGCCGATCATGATGACCCCGCCGAGCCAGATCATGGTGTCCACGGGGATGGTGTACGCGCCCACGATCCGGGCGATGCATTCGGCGAGCAGCGCCACGCCCCAGACCACGGAGAAGGTGCGCTCCTTGCGTCGGAAGTCCGCCGAGCCGGACGCGGCGCCCGACGCCAGCCGCTGCCAGGCGGCCTCCTTGGCCGCGTCGCCCTTCACCAGGAAGGGCTTCAGGCCCGCGGTCATCATCGGGCGGCCGAGCGCCACGGAGATCAGGATGCCGATGCCGACCGTGCTGCTGACCCCGCTGTCCTTGGCGAGCATCAGCCGCGGGTCGCCGGACACGAAGCTGAGCAGCAGCCCGACGACGTTCACGATGAGGATGAGAAGCGCGAGTCCGTTGGTCGTCCGCTCCTTGACCGCGGTCCACGCGGTCCGCAGGGCCGGCACCACGCTGCTCCAGGCGAGCGCCGCGAAGGTGCTCATCCCGAAGCCGTCCTTGAACAGGTAGTACGACCCGAGCGGAACCGCCACGTCCACGATCAGCGGCGCGAAGTTGTTCTTCATGCTCTGGCCCTGGGAACCGGTGTTCATCGTCTTCGTCGTCATGCCCTTAGCTTCGCCGCCGGGACGGGTCGGCCAGTAGAAACGATCGTCCGGAGCTCCGCATGACAAATGTCAGCATGGTGACACCGCACCAGGTCATACGAGCAGGTCAGCCAACTCCCCCATGTCGGAGAAGAGTTGGGTGGCCTGAGCGAGCCTCGTCGGTGGCGTCATGGCGGTGAACCCGTAGACGTCCATCCCGGCCGCCACGGCCGCCTGTACGCCCAGCGGGCTGTCCTCCACGACCACACACCGCTCCGGTGCCACACCCATCCGCTCGGCCGCGTACAGGAACAGATCCGGCGCCGGCTTCCCCCGCCCGACGTCCTGCGAACTGAAGATCCTGGTCTCCTCGAACCACTGGTCGAGCCCGGTCGTCCGGTGCCCCACCCGGATCCGCTCATGGCTCCCGGAGGACGCCACGCAGTACGGCACCTCGTCCGCGGCCAGTTTCTCCAGTACGCCCGTGATCCCGGCCACCGGCTGCAACTCTCGCTCGAACGCGGCGAACACGCGAGAGTGGAAGGTGTCGTCGAAGTCGTCCGGCAGCCGCTGTCCCGTGCGCTCCAGGACCAGCTCGTGGATGCGGTGCATCGCGGACCCCATGTAGTCCCGGATGGAGTCCTCGTACGACGTCGGGTGCCCGAGTTCGGAGAGGTACACGGCGAGGAGCCGGTTGGAGATCGGCTCGCTGTCGACGAGGACGCCGTCGTTGTCGAAGATAACCAGGTCGTAGCGCATGACTTCGACCCTAAACGCAGAAAACCCCCGCACCAAAGGTGCGGGGGTTTTCTTTAAAAGGAGTTCGGCGGCGTCCTACTCTCCCACAGGGTCCCCCCTGCAGTAC
>NZ_JBEXDZ010000255.1:0-8677 GCF_040606085.1 Streptomyces sp. NPDC005485
GACCTCGGCACTCAACGGACCCAGAACCTGAATCCTCACACCATCCCCCAAACAGTCGTCGAGCCCTCGCACGTTCCCTTCCATGGCCAAAAACCTGCGCCACCCCAACACGCTAGCCCCGCCCACCCCCCACCAACGCCTCCCTCGACCCACCCTCAAGCAGACCTCCAACTGCCCATCTCCACCAAGGAATTGGCGCCCTCCAGAGCTCCTCGACACCTCCTCCAACCGAACCCCTGATTCCGCCTGCCCTCCACCTCACACCACCCCTCGACACTCGCCCCGCACCCCCGGTGAGCCAGCCCCTTGCCGACCGCACACCAGTCCCCATCCCGTCAAGACACGCCCCACCCTCACCCCCAACCACTCATCACCCCAAATCATCACAAAAGGAGCCGACTCCATCCCGTCCTGCCCCGACCTCCACGCCACCCCAGCTGGCCGAACCACACCCCCATCAGCCGACCCCGCTTGATGGAGCCTCTGAAGGCAGGCGCGGCCGGAACTTATCCGACCGGTCACTAGTTTCTACGTTGCTGTAGAAATGGACCGGCATCGGACCGCCGACGTGGCGCTCCGGCCCTCCACCGAACGTATGGAGTTCTCATGGCCCTGTGGGACCGCATCAAGGAGTCCGCGTCGACGATGCAGACCCAGCTCGTGGCGAAGAAGAACGACCTCAAGAGCGGGGCTTTCCGTGACGCGAGCATGGCGATGTGCGCGCTCGTCGCAGCGGCGGACGGGTCGATCGACCCGTCCGAGCGGCAGCGTGTGGCCCAGCTCATCGCCACCAATGAGGTCCTGCAGAACTTCGACGCCGCCGACCTGCAGCGCCGCTTCGACGACAACCTGAACAAGCTGACGGCCGACTTCGCCCTTGGCAAGGTCAGCGTCCTCCAGGAGATCGCCAAGGCGAAGAAGAAGCCCGCCGAGGCGCGCGCGGTCATCCAGATCGGCATCGTCATCGGCGGCGCCGACGGTGACTTCGACAAGACCGAGCAGGCCATCGTGCGCGAGGCTTGCTTCACTCTCGACCTGCCGCCGCACGAGTTCGACCTCTGACCGACAGCGGATCAACAGCCGTACCCTGCCGGGCCGGTGCCCGGTGAGGCAACGGCCCGGCATCTTGCTCGGCGGTTCGGCCGCCGGGCCGGCTTCGGCGCGCTCCGGGCGGGGCCGGGCAGAGCTTCGCGAACTTCAAAGTCCAAACCGGTGTCGGACAGGCGATGCCCGTGAGGTGTCAGTCCGTGCGCTCCGCCCCGGGGCGCCCGAGCAGTTCCCGCACCAGGCGCTCGTCGTCCGGTTCGAGGGAAGTGACAAAGCTGGCCAGCACCGCGTTGCGGTCGCTTTCGCCGTCGAGCAGCTTGCGCATCCTGTGCGCGGCGAGTCCCGCTTGGTCCGACACCGGCGTCCAGACGAAGGACCTGCCCGCGCGCTCCCGGGTCACCGCCCCCTTGGTCAACAGCCGGGTCAGGATCGTGATCACGGTCGTATAGGCGAGGTCACCGCCGAGGCATTCCTGCACCCGGCCCGCGGTCGCCGGACCATCCGCCTCGCGCAGCGCCGACAGGACCAGCGATTCCAACTGGCCCTGTCCCCGGCGCGGGGGACGCTGTCCATGGCCCGTCATGCGCTGTCCCCCTTCCGCCGGCCGACACTTCACGACAAGTCCATCGTAGAGACGCCCGCCGACGCCCCACTCCGTGCGCGCGACGCGCGCCGCACCTCCAACCACCGGGCGTCCACAGGATCGTAGAAGACGGGTGCGAGCCCTCCTTGTGACCGGCTGCCGCCGACGATCCGACAACTCCCGCGGCCGAACAACCGCTTGACCGGGCACGCAGCAGGCTGCCCCCGGCGCGACGGCCACGCCGAACACCCTTCCGAATCTTCTACAGTGTCGTAGATTTCCCGTACGGGTTCGCGCGGCGGGCTCGTTTCGGATGGATTTTCGATGAGGAGAGCAGCGTGGGAGTTTCCCTGTCCAAAGGTGGCAATGTCTCGCTCAGCAAGGAGGTGCCGGGCCTGAGCGCGGTCCTGATCGGCCTGGGCTGGGATGTACGGACCACCACGGGTACCGATTACGACCTCGACGCCTCCGCGCTGCTGCTCGACGCGTCGGGCAAGGTCCTGTCCGACCAGCACTTCATCTTCTACAACAACCTGAAGAGCCCGGACGGTTCGGTCGAGCACACCGGAGACAACCTCACCGGTGAGGGCGAGGGCGACGACGAGAGCGTCAAGGTGAATCTCGCCGCGGTGCCCGCCGAGATCGACAAAATCGTCTTCCCGGTCTCCATTCACGACGCCGCGAACCGCGGACAGAGCTTCGGCCAGGTCCGCAACGCCTTCATCCGCGTGGTGAACCAGGCCGGTGGCCAGGAGATCGCCCGCTACGACCTGTCCGAAGACGCGTCGACCGAGACCGCGATGGTCTTCGGCGAGCTCTACCGCAACGGCGCCGAATGGAAGTTCCGCGCCGTTGGCCAGGGTTACGCCTCCGGTCTCGCCGGTATCGCCTCCGACTTCGGCGTCAACGTCTGACGGAACCTGGCCGTAGGCCCTTTCGCCCGCCCATCGACCAAGCGTTCCCGTTGGGCGGGCACCGACCGCGTTCGCCTGCCTCTCGCATCTCCGCCCCCCACCCCCTCCGGGCGGCTGCTCTCGCCGTCGATCGGCGCTCGCCGGGCGTGAGCCGTACGACAGCGGCGCCAGGACCCGTTTAAGCAGTCCGGAACTGGTGAGGCGGGAAAGATGTCCCACTGCCGCACCACAGCTGCACCTGCCGCAGCTACACCTGCCGCACCACGCAGATGCGCCTGCGCATCCATATGCCCCGCGTCCTGCCTACGGAGGGCGCGGTGAGCGGCACCATGCGGCCCGCACAGCAGCGTGGGACGGCACCCCCGCAGACGCCCGCAGACGGCGTGGCAGCGCACCCGGCGACGCACCCGGCCCGCTCCGCGCCCGAGGGGGCGAAGCAGCGGGACGCCTTCTTCGACAACGCCAAGTACTTGGCGATCGTGCTCGTGGCGATGGGGCATGCGTGGGAGCCGCTGCGCGGTGGCAGCAGGAGCGTCGCCGCGCTGTACATGGTCGTCTACGCCTTTCACATGCCGGCGTTCATCGTCATCTCCGGTTACTTCTCGCGCGGCTTCGACGCGAGCCCGCGGCAGATCAAACGTCTCGTCACTGGGGTTGCCGTCCCCTACGTGGTCTTCGAGGTGGCGTACACCCTCTTCACACGGTGGACCGACCGCACGCCCGACCGCCCGATCAGCCTGCTGGACCCGCTGTATCTGACCTGGTTCCTGGCGGCGCTGTTCATCTGGCGGCTGACCACGCCGCTGTGGAGGCTCGTGCGCAAGCCGTTGGTCCTCGCGCTCGCGGTGGCGATGCTGGCCACCCTGTCACCGTCCATCGGCAACGTCCTGGACCTCCAGCGCGTACTGCAGTTCCTGCCCTATTTCGTGGTCGGTCTGTGCCTCAGGCCGGAGCATTTCCAGCTCGTACGTCGCTCCGAGGTGCGCGCGCTGTCCGTGCCTGTCTTTCTCGGCGCCCTCGCCATGGCGTACTGGGCGGTTCCCCGTATGAACGACGCCTGGTTCTTCCACCGCGACAGCGCCGAGGAACTCGCCGCGCCCGGTTGGTACGGGCCCGTGATGACGCTGGTGCTCTTCGGCTGCTCGATGGTCCTGGTCGCCTGTTTCCTCGCCTGGGTGCCCCGGCGCAGGATGTGGTTCACCGTGCTGGGTGCCGGCACTCTGTACGGCTACCTCCTGCACGGATTCGTCGTCCAGGGCGCGAACTTCGGGCACTGGTACGACCACGGCTGGGTCCACGGCCCGGTCGGCGCGATCACCGTCACGCTTGCCGCCGGCGCGGTCGTGACCGTGCTGTGCACACCGCCCGTACGCCGCCTCTTCCAATGCACGATGGAACCGGAATTGAAGTGGGCGTTCAGGCGGGACGCGACGGACCTGCGGCGGCCTCTCTGACGCCGCCCCGGAGCTTCCCATCCGAGCTTCCGAGCTGATGTCAGCTCTGGCAGCCGCACTCGGACGCCGTCTTGGCCTCGGTGACCGTCAGAGCGGGGTCGGCGGAGGCCTCGCCAGAGGTGCAGCAGGCGTTGACCCCGCAGCACTCGTCGGCGGACTGCGCCGCTTCGAGGGGCGCGTCGGTGCTGGTCAGCGGCTTGGCGGCGCGGATGATGGCGGAGTGCATGCCGTCCGCGACAGCATGGGTCGGGATGATCTCGACGTCCGCGAAGCCGGCGGTTGCGAGTCCGGCCCGGTACTCGGCGAATGACAGGGCGCCTGCGATGCAGCCGACGTAGTCGCCGCGTTCGGCCCGCTGGTCTGGAGTGAGGCTGTCGTCGGCGACGACGTCGGAGACTCCGATGCGGCCGCCGGGCTTCAGGACGCGGAAGGCCTCGGTGAAGACGGCCGGCTTGTCGGTGGACAGGTTGATCACGCAGTTGGAGATCACGACGTCGATGGTGCGAGGCGGCAGTGGGATCGCCTCCATGGTGCCCTTGAGGAACTCGACGTTCGTCGCGCCGGCCTTCTCGGCGTTGGCCAGGGCGAGTTCGAGCATCTCGTCGGTCATGTCCAGCCCGTAGGCCTTGCCGGTGGGGCCGACGCGCCGGGCGGAGAGCAGGACATCGATGCCGCCGCCTGAGCCGAGGTCGAGGACGCGTTCGCCCTCGCGCAGTTCGGCGACGGCCGTGGGGTTGCCGCAGCCGAGGGAGGCGGCCACCGCTTCGGCAGGCAGGACCTCGCGTTCGTCGGCGGCGTAGAGGGTGGATCCGAAGTTCTCGTCGACCTCCACCGGCTGCGGCCCGCAACAGGCGCTACCGCCCTCGGTGACCTGCACAGCTGCGGCGGCGTAGCGTCGACGGACGGCTTCGCGCAGGTCGGTTGGCTGCTCGCTCATGGCTCACTCCCGAGTGGCGGGGCTTGGCGGTGCCCCTGAACGGCTTGCATTGACGTTCATTGATGCAAGCTTGCACCTTGAATCGAGAGGCGTCAACATAGAGATGCATCGATACAAGGACTCGAGATACTCACCCCGTACGCCTCGCTACCGCTGCTTCGGTCGCGTGGCCTCGACAGGTGCGACTGTCAGGAGGGTGCGGTAGTGGCCAGGAGGGTGCGACTCTCCGACGGGGGCGCCTTCGGCTTCGATCCAGGCGTGAGCGGAGAAGGGATTCGTGCGGACGCCCGTGCACCAGGTGGGCCAGGTGCCGCGCGCTCGACACAGCAGGGTGGTGGCCACCGAGCGCTGCAGGCATGCCTGCCCTGCGCAGCGCAGGCTGACCGCGACCACGGCTGTCCGTGCCGCCTCGGCTTCTTCCACGCAGGCCGGGGTCGCACCGCGGCGGGCGAACTCCAGCACGGCGCGCAGCCTGGCCGGGGAGAGCCTGCTGAGGATCCACGCGACGGCCACCGCCACAAGGGGAACCAGTCGGCGGTGGAGAGGAAGCCGGTCGCGAGGGGTCAGCGCCACAGGTACGCTCACCGACCCTCCCGCAGCAGGTCCGCCGAGCACAGGGAAGCTAGAAGGGCCGCAACGTCGTCGCGTGCGCGGGTCGCGGGAAGAGTGTGCCGGGAGGCAAGCGTTTGTGCTGCCTGTTCGGGGCTGTCGCCGCTGGTGAGGCTGCGCAGGACCAGTAGCCCCGTGGCGTTCAACTGCCAGTAGCGGCCGGTGCGTTCGTGGAGGAGTACGGCTCCGTCGTCCGTTTCGGCGAGGGATACCTTCGGGTTGAGGGCATAGGTGGCACTCACGGTCGGTTGGGCTGCCTTTCGGTGCGGACGAGGCGGCGTGCGGCACGGAACCAGGTTTCGCAGCCGAGGAGTTGTTCCACGGCGAAGTTCCTACTCAGGTCGGCCTGCGGGGCGAGCAGCCGGGAGCGGACCGCGTCTGTGGAGATCAGGCCGGCTCTGGCAAGTTCCGAGTCGGCGAAGAGTTCGAGGAGTTCGTCGAGGCTGCGGCTGAGCCCGATGCGCATGTCCTCGTCGAAGGCGCCCTTGGTGGTTCTGACGCGGACGCGATCGGGCAGGACGTCCTGCATCGCCGCGGCCAGCAGAGGCTTGTACGCCCAAGGCGTGGAGCGCTCGTGGAGGCGCACGGCCATCGCGGCCTCCACGACGCGGTCGTCGAGGTAGGGCTGGTGCAACCGGATTCCCGCCTTCTCAAAGAGGCGGCTGAACTGCCGGTACGCCGGTGCGGTCGCCCGCAGGGCCACCAGGACCTGGTGCTGGCCGCGATCGGCGGCGAAGGGGCGGGCGCCGTCGGCGGTGCGCCGCAGCTCCGACCTGGCCGCGTCAATCGCGGCGTCGGTCACCCAGGCGGGAGCGCGCAGCGGCATCAGGCCCCAGCCCAGCGGCGGGTGCCGACGGGGCGGGGCCGGCTCGGTGAGGGAGTCGGCCTGGTCACGCCACCAGTCGGCCACCGAACCCGTCCGGGCGAGCTCCGCAAGGGCCCCACTCAGGGGCCAGCGGTCGAGGGCCCGGTAGCCACGCAGGTGACGCACCGCGAGCCTGGGACGGCGACGCAGCATTCGGTGCAGGTAGCCGGGGAGCCTGCCGAACAGTTCGTCCCCGCCGTGCCCGGCCAGGTGCACCTGTGAACCGCGCTCGGCCAGGAGGCCGGCCGTGTGTCTCATGCGGGCCAGGGTCCGGGTGAAGAGGTAGGGCTGTTCGGTGTCCGCCAGGTCCCCCGGGTGCGTGAACACGGCGGGCAGTTGGTGCTGGCCCACGACCACGTGGGTGGCCTGCTCCAGCAGGGTCGCCGAGTGTTCCGCGAAGACCGTGTCGTCGTTGCCCGCGTCCGCCTCGGCCCACCGGAAGGTGAGCAGTCCGGGAGTGATCCGAGCGCCGAGGAAGCACAGGGCGGTGGAGTCCATACCGCCGGACAGGTCGGCGCTCAGCCGGCCCTGACCGAGTGTGCGGCAGCGTACGGCCTCCTCCAGCGCGGTGCGTACCGCCGACGCGCCCTCCTCCAGCGGGAGTTCGGGTTCTGGGGGCTGCCACCAGAGGACTTCCCGCGCGCGGCCTTCCGTCATGAGCAGGCAGTGGTCTTCGGGTACCGCTGAGATTCCGGACCAGAGGCTTGCGGTGCCGAGCGGAGCCGGGAGCAGGCCGCCAGTCGCCAACCGTGCCGCGAGTACTCCTTCGTCCACGCCCGCGCCCGTCAGCATCGCCAGGGTGTCGGGGCGGTCCGACGCGATGGGGCGACCGCCCACGCGAGTGTGGAAAACCTGCCGCAGACCGGTGATGGTGCCCCGGACGCCGGCGCCCTCCGGAGAGGCGACCAATACGTGGCAGCTGCCCGGTAGTTGCCGGGCCAACACTGCCGCATCGGACAGCGTCCGCACGCGTCCGGCCAACGAGGTGAGCTGTGCAGTGGTGACCGGGCAGTGTCCGATCACCACCACACGTACCGAGCCCGCCTGGACCTGAACCATTTCGTCTGCCGCCCACCGGCCCACCACCCAGGGCGTTCCCGAGGGGTGGGTGATGACGTGCGGTGACTCGTAGAGCCACGTGGGGTCGGTGGGGGAACCGTCGGGCAGGACGACGAACCCGGTGCTCATGTCACTCCGTCCGAGTCGGCCGGCTCGTCACCAACCCTGCTTGCCCAGGAAGTCGGAGTGGTCGTTGCCGAAGCCGAGCGTGTCCTCGGAGAACTCCCCGACGGCCGTCAGGGTGGGCGGTTCGTAGCTCTGCCGAACCGACGGCTCCTCGCTGTGCTGCTCCTGCATCTCCATCGTGTACTCCTTCCATACGGCCCCTTGCGAGGCCTCCGGGCGTGGGCCGCCCGGAGTCTGGGGTTGTGTCACGGGGTTTGAGGGCGGAGCGGGACAAGACGGATGGCGTGGGCGAGGGCGAATGAAATCCGGCCACTGAACGGGCAACGGGAGCCACGCCTTCACGGCGCCTGTCCCTGCGCTTCTTCCGCTCCGTCAGGTACTGGCGAACACACCGTTCTGCGCGTTCATCGACTCATTGCCGGGCAGGCAGGGAATCGTCGATCGCGCATACCTTCTTCCATTGACCCATTCGCCGACAGTGCCCATGGCGCGACGCGCATCAAGCCTTACCCCCGACCCCGTTTGGAAGCGCGGCATCGAATTGCCTCGCGTTCCCCACCCGTTTCTCTCTGATCAAGAGAGTTTCATCTTCAAAGATCCTCGCACAAGCATGCGATCACCGGATGGCCGAAAGCATCGCCCGACATTGCATTTATGCCGTCGAGCCGAGGGGCGTACGGATGAAACGGAATCTCTTACTCAGAGTGGTGCCGACTGGACAGCCACCTCCGAGGCTGATCACCTAACGTGACCTCCCGCATTGCCGCCGGGCCTGCCACGGCGGCGGGCACGAGAAGGCTTGGCGAGAAGTGATCGCCCTCAAAACGCCGACCCACCACGACAGCCGCGGTTGGCAACGAAGCTCCGCCGCAACGCGTCGCACGTCTGAGCCGTCACCTGAAGGCGACGGCTCAGACGTGCGGCGGCGCAACGGACACAACGCGGATTCGGCGGACAACCTGACCCGCGGCTACCGCCGAGGATCGTCGGCTAGGGGGTGTTGTGAAAGTCCCGCACAGCACCCACGGCGCCCGGCACGCACCCTCGCCGCACCGGCCGAAGCCCCAAGTACGTCCAGTACGA
>NZ_JBEXDZ010000256.1:0-8673 GCF_040606085.1 Streptomyces sp. NPDC005485
GCAGCAGCAGCGGGAGCTGGCGACGGCGGTCTGACGTCGCGGAGGGCCTCACGGACGGCGTCACCCTCGCCCGGTGATCCAATCCCTGGAAGGGTACGTCTGACGGGGTCCGCGTACGTGGCCATGGCAGGTCGCTCCAGCGTGGCGAGGGAATGGGAGGCCGTGCTGTACCCCCGGGAGGCGCAGAAGAGCTCCTGCATCCCGGTTCTGATGCGGAGTCAGGAATGTGACGCGGTGGTCTTGTGAAGTCAAGGGGCAGACCCCTCCCTCGTACACACAAGGCCGCGCACCGCCCTCAGGGCCCTCGCACACCCACGGCCGTACCACCCGTTCCAGCCGAACGCCCGGAATCACGCCCCCGCGTCAGCCGCTCGCCGCGCGCAGCAGCGTGACCACCGCCGCCCCGCCCAGCCCGATGTTGTGCGCGAGCCCCACGCGTGCTCCCGCCACCTGCCGGGCCCCGGCCTCGCCCCGCAACTGCCAGGTCAGCTCGGCCACTTGGGCGATGCCGGTCGCGCCGAGCGGGTGCCCCTTGGAGATCAGGCCGCCGGACGGGTTCACCACCCACTTGCCGCCGTACGTGGTGGCGCCGGACTCGACGAGTTTGCCGGACTCCCCTTCCCCGCACATGCCGAGCGCCTCGTACGTCAGCAACTCGTTGACGGAGAAGCAGTCGTGGAGCTCGATGACGTCCACGTCCTCGATGCCGAGCCCGGACCTCTCATAGACGCGGCGCGCAGCCTCCCTGGACATCGGCTGCCCCACGACGTCGATGCAGGACCCCGACGCGAACGACTCCTCCGTGTCCGTGGTCATGGCCTGCGCGACGATCTCGACGGCCTTCTCCCCCAACTCGTGGCGCTCCACGAACCGCTCGGACACCACGACGGCCGCGGCCGCTCCGTCCGAGGTCGGCGAGCACTGGAGCTTGGTCAGCGGCCGGTGCACGACGCGGGCGGCGAGGATCTCCTCGACGGACCACACGTCCTGGAACTGGGCGTAGGGATTGTGCGCCGAGTGCCGGTGGTTCTTGACGCCGACGGCGGCCAACTGCCCTTCCGTCGTGCCGTATTTCTCCATGTGCTCGCGCGCCGCGTCCCCGAAGATCTGCGCCGTGGGCGGAGTCGCCTCGAAGCCGTGCCGGGCGGCCATCACACCGTAGTGACGGGCCACCGGGGACGTCTTGAAGTCACCGGTGTCCGCTCCGCCGCCCAGGGAGCCCTTCTTCATCTTCTCGAACCCCAGGGCCAGTACGCAGTCCGAGATGCCGCCCTCCACGAACTGCCGCGCCAGCATCAGCGCACTCGACCCGGTCGCGCAGTTGTTGTTGACGTTGTAGACGGGCACGCCGGTCAGGCCCAGCTCGTAGGCGGCGCGCTGTCCGGCGGTCGAGGGCTGGAAGCAGTAGCCGACCGGGACCTGCTCGACGTCGGCGTACGAGATCCCGGCGTCCGCGAGGGCGCCCGTGCCCGCCTCCCTCGCCATGTCCCAGTACTGCCACTCCCGGGTCTCGGGCTTCTCGAACCGCGTCATCCCCACACCGACCACGTACGTCTTCATGGCACTCCCAGTCCGGCGACGGCTCCCCGAGGTCCGCGCCAGACTAGAACACGTTCCATTCCGGCGACAGGGGTCTGACGGGAGATCAGATCCCCATGAGAAGGTCAAGAATTCGTTAGCGACTCAAAGCAACGGAATAGTTGCCCCGGCGCACGAGGTTCACCCTGCACATACTCCGCAAGAACAACGGCCCGGACCACCGCCCGGACCCCTCTCGCCGCCCTGGAGGCCGCACGCAATGAGCCAGACAACGACGGACGTACGCACGCGAAAGCCCGGCGGCGGCGGAATCGTGCCGGTGCTCGCCTTCGCGGGCATCGTTGTCGCGGTCATGCAGACCCTGCTCGTCCCGGTCATCAAGGACCTGCCGGAGCTGCTGAACACCTCACCCAGCAACGCCACCTGGGTCCTGACCTCGACGCTGCTCTCCGGCGCGGTGGCCACGCCGATCATGGGCCGCCTCGGCGACCTCTTCGGCAAGCGGCGCATGCTGCTCACCAGCCTCGCCGTCATGGTGGCGGGCTCGCTGGTCAGCGCGTTCACCAGCGCACTGCTGCCGATGATCGCGGGCCGCACCCTCCAGGGCTTCGCGATGGGCGCCATCCCGCTCGGCATCGGCCTGATGCGCGACATGCTGCCCCGCGAGAAGCTCGGCTCGGCGATGGCCCTGATGAGCTCCTCGATCGGCGTCGGCGGCGGACTCGCGCTGCCGCTCGCGGCCCTGGTCGCGCAGCACACCAGCTGGCACGCCCTCTTCTACGGCTCCGCCGGCCTCGGCGTCATCTCCATCGCCCTCACCCTCCTCTTCGTACCCGAGTCCCCGATGCGCGCCGAGGGCACCTTCGACGGGCTGGGCGCGCTCGGCCTGTCCGCCGGCCTCGTCCTGCTCCTGCTGCCGATCACCAAGGGCAGCGACTGGGGCTGGAGCTCGGGCACCACGCTCGGCCTGTTCGGCGCGGCGGTCGCCGTCCTGCTCCTGTGGGGCCTGATGGAGCTGCGCGTGAAGGCTCCGCTGGTGGACCTGCGCACCACCGCACGTCCCGCGGTCCTCTTCACCAACCTCGCCTCGATCATGGTCGGCGTCTCCTTCTACGTCGTCTCGCTCGTCCTGCCCCAGCTCCTCCAGCTGCCCTCCGCCACCGGCTACGGCCTCGGCCAGTCGATGGTCGTCGCGGGCCTGTGCGTGGCCCCGCTGGGCCTGACGATGATGTTCACGGCGCCGGTCTACGCCCGGATCTCGGCGAAGTACGGCCCCAAGACCACCCTCATCCTCGGCATGCTGATCATCGCGATCGGCTACGGCGCCGGCCTCGGCCTGATGAGCGCCGCCTGGCAGACCATCGTCATCTCGGTGGTCCTGGGCGCGGGCATCGGCCTCGCCTACTCCTCGCTGCCCGCGCTGATCGTCGGCGCGGTCCCCGCGTCGGAGACGGGCGCCGCCAACGGCCTCAACACCCTCATGCGCTCCATCGGTACGTCCGTGTCGAGCGCCGTCATCGGCATGGTGCTGGCCAACACGGCGAACCACGTCGGCGGCGTCGCGGTCCCCACCATGCACGGCTTCCGGGTGTCCTTCCTGATCGCGACCGGCGCGGTGGCCCTCGGCCTGCTGTTCGCGATCTTCCTGCCGAAGCAGCGCCAGGCCACCAAGCCGCAGCTGCGCGCCAGCAGCGAGGAGGATGCCGCGCTGGAGCGGGCGCAGGAGATCCTCGGAGGCTTCCGCGGCCGCGTCCTGAACGTCGACGGCGTCCCGGTCGCCCGCGCCAAGGTCACCCTGATCGACCGGCGCGGCCGCCAGGCGGGCGCGACGCTCTCCGCGGAGGACGGCAGCTACGCCCTCGCCGTGCCCGCCCAGGGCGCTTACGTCCTGGCCGCCAAGGCCGCCGGCCACGGACCGCTTGCGTCCTCGGCGTCGCACACCGGCGACGACCGCCCGGTCGACCTGGACCTCGCCCTGCCGAGCGAGACCGTCTCCGCCTGATCCCGCCGATCGCCGCACCCCCGTCGCCCGCGCGGCACGGGGGTGCGGCAGCATGGGGCGCCGACAGGCACGTACGACGGAAAGGCCCCCCATGCCCGCGGCACCCAAGCCCGAGCCCAAGCCCGAGATCCTCGCCGCGTTCGAGGCCGCCAAGGGATTCATGCCCCTGGGCGAGGGGCTCGCGCTGTACGCGGCGGCCGTCGAGGCCGGGCGGCTGGGCCTGCCGCTGCTGGAGGTCGGCACGTACTGCGGGCGCTCCGCGATCCTGCTCGCCGACGCGGCCCGCGAGGCCGGGGTCACCGCGCTCACCGTCGACCACCACCGGGGCAGCGAGGAGCAGCAGCCGGGCTGGGAGTACCACGACCCGGAGACGGTCGACCCGCAGATCGGCCTGATGGACACTCTGCCCACCTTCCGGCGCACCCTGCACAGGGCGGGCCTGGAGGATCACGTGGTCGCGCTGGTCGGCCGCTCCCCGCAGATCGCCGCGTTCTGGGGTTCGCCCCTCGGCCTGGTCTTCATCGACGGCGGCCACACCGACGAGCACGCGAGCGGCGACTACGAGGGCTGGGCGCCCCACGTGGCCGAAGGGGGCCTGCTCCTCATCCACGACGTGTTCCCGGACCCGGTGGACGAGTTCACCGGTCAGGCGCCGTACCGCGTCTATCTCCGCGCCCTGGCTTCCGGCGCGTTCACCGAGGTCTCGGCGACCGACTCGCTGCGCGTCCTGCGGCGAACGGGAGCAGGGATCTGAGGGCCCGGTTAGAGTCGCTGACGTGTCGTACGTAGGCCCTGACTTCGATCCTCCCCAGCCGCGCCGTTCCCGGCGCGGCCCACTGACCGTCGCGCTCGCCGCCCTGGTGCCCACGGCGCTGGTCGGCTGGCTCGTCTACACGGCGGTGGGCGACTCCGGCGACGGAGGCGGTGGCGCGGACAAGGCGGCGCCCGCGCCGACCTCTCACAGCACCTCGGCGCCCCCCTCCGCCGCACCCTCCTCGGCTTCCCCCTCGGACGACGGCAAGAAGCCGAGCCCCAGTCCGACGGTCTCCACATCCCGCCCCGCCGCCTCCGGCCCCCTCAAGGGCAAGGTCGTCGTCATCGATCCTGGGCACAACGCGGGCAACTTCCAGCACGCGGCCGACATCAACCGCAAGGTGAACATCGGTACGAACTGGAAGGAGTGCGACACGACGGGCACCTCGACCAACGCGGGTTACACGGAAGCCCAGTTCACGCTCGACGTCGCGCGCCGGCTGCGCACGATCCTCCAGGAGCAGGGCGCCACGGTGAAGTTCACCCAGGACGGCGACCGCCCGTGGGGCCCGTGCGTCGACGAGCGGGCACGGATCGGCAACAACGCGCACGCGGACGCGGTCGTCTCCATCCACGCGGACGGCTCCGCGGCCGGCAACCACGGCTTCCACGTGATCCTTCCCGCCTCCGTGCACGCGGGCGCCGCCGACACCCGCCCCATCGTCGCCCCCTCCCGCGATCTCGGCGAGCGCATCGCGGGCAACTTCGTGCGCGACACCGGCAGCGCGCCTTCGAACTACATCGGCGACGGCACCGGACTTGTCGTCCGCAGGGATCTCGGCGGTCTCAATCTGTCAACGGTTCCCAAGGTGTTCATCGAGTGCGGCAACATGCGCGATAGCAAGGACGCGGCGCTGCTGACCAGCGGCGCGTGGCGGCAGAAGGCGGCGCATGGGATCTCTGAGGGAATCGTGAGTTTCCTGCACGGGTAGTGCTTGTTGCACGGATCCCGGCGGACACTCACGTCAGGCGGACGATAGTGTCCTCCCTACGATGAGGGGCCACCCCCGCGCTTTCCCACCACGGCCTGACGGCGCGCTTCACAGCGCAACCCGACAGCGCCATGGTGACAGCGACGCCTCCACCGATGACGAGACGACTGACGAAGGACCTGTGAAGTGAATATCCGCTCGCTCACTCGAGGCGACGGCGTGGTGATCGGAGCAGCGGTGTTGCTCTTCATCGCGTCGTTCCTCGGTCTGGCCCCCGGCTGCACCGGCAGCTACTGCGGCAACTACGAAGCTCCGAACTCCTGGGACACCCTGGGCCTCGGACTCGGAACCTACATGCTCGGTGTGGCCGGCGCCGCACTCATCGTGATCGCCCGGGCCCTTCCCCAGCCGCGCAAGGTGGCGGGCCTCGACCTCGGCACGGTGGGTGTCGCGTTCGCGGTCGCCTCCTGCTGGGCGCTGCTGTGGTGGCTCATCGACGCCGAGGACTCCGGCTCCGGCCTCATCCTCGGCTTCCTCGCCGCCCTGGTGCTCGCCGGTGCCGCGATCGCCACGCCGCTCGTCCCGGCCCTGAAGGCCGCGCTCGTCGGCGCTCCGAAGCCGCAGATCGCCGGGCAGCCCTACGGCGGTCAGCCGCAGGGTGGTTACGGCTACCCGGGCGCCCAGCAGCCGGGCCAGCCCTACGGCAGTCAGCCGCAGGGCCAGCCGTACGGTGCGCAGCCCAGCCAGCCCACCCCGCCCCCGCAGCCGGGCCAGCCGCAGGCGGGGGCCCCGCAGGGGCAGCCCGCCGGGGACTTCTCGCCGTTCTGGTTCGCCGTGCCGGTGGCTCGTCCGCTGTTCGGCGAGGACGGTGCGCCGACCCCGATCGCCGAACTGGCGCCGGGCACCTGGTACCTGGCCGTCGAGCAGCGCGGCGCGACCCTGGTGGCGCAGACGCAGGACGGCCGCCGCGGCGTACTGCAGGACACCTCGGGCATTCAGCGCGGCTGACGCCCGACCCCCGTCCACGACCGGCCCCTCGCCCTTCCGGGCGGGGGGCCGTTGTCGTACAGTCGCATGCCGTAACTGGAGAATCTGACACTCCGTCAGGCGTTGGTCTCTGGAGGCATCATGCGGCTCGGTCTCGCACTCGGATACTGGGGACGCGGCCCTTCCGCGGACCATGTGCCGCTGGCCCAGGAGGCGGAGCGGCTCGGCTACGACTCCGTGTGGACCGCGGAGTCCTGGGGTTCGGACGCCTTCACGCCGCTCACCTGGATCGCCGCGCGGACGTCAAGGATCAAGCTGGGCACGGCGGTTGCCCAGATGGCCGCCCGCTCCCCCACCACGACCGCGATGCACGCCCTCACCCTGGACCACCTGTCCGGCGGACGGATGATGCTCGGCCTCGGGCTGTCGGGGCCGCAGGTCGTCGAGGGGTGGTACGGGCGGCCGTTCCCGAAGTCGCCGCTGACCGCGACCAGGGAGTACGTGGATGTCGTACGCCAAGTCCTCAGGCGTGAGGCGCCCGTTGAGCTGGACGGCCGCTTCCATCCCCTCCCCTACCGGGGCGCCGACGGTACGGGCCTCGGCAAGGCGCTGAAGCCGATCACGCACCCGCTGCGCGCCGAACTGCCGGTCCTGCTCGGCGCGGAGGGCCCGAAGAACATCGCGCAGACGACACGGATCGCGGACGGCTGGCTGCCGCTGTACTGGTCGCCGCTCCGTACGGACGTCTACGCGGCCTCACTCGAAGGGGCCCCGGAAGGCTTCCTCGTCGCCCCCATGGCGCAGGCGCGGGTCTGCGGCGACGTCGCCGAGGGGCTGCTGCCCGTCAAGGCGATGCTCGGCTTCTACATCGGCGGGATGGGGCACGCGGCACGCAACTTCCACGCCGACCTGATGGCCCGCATGGGGTTCGAGGACGAAGCGCGCCGCGTCCAGGAGCTGTTCCTGGCCGGGCGCCGGGAGGAGGCCGTCCTCGCTGTGCCGGACGCCTTCGCCGACGAGATCTCCCTCGTGGGGCCACGTGAACGCATCGCGGAGCGGCTGGAGTTGTGGCGCAAGGGCCCGGTGACGGACCTCCTGGTCCTGGCACCGGACCCGCACACCCTGCGGGTGCTGGCCGAGCTGAACTCCCCGTAGGGGGTGTTTCGAAAGTCCCGCACAGCACCCACGGCGCCCGGCACGCACCGACCACCGCGGGCACCGCACAGGACCTTCAAAACACCCCCTAGCCGCCCGAGAGCTCGGAGGCCGACGGGACCTTGTCCTTGACCTCGGCGCCCGCGCTCTTTCCGGCGTCCTTGACCTTGTTGATGACGTCGTCGAAGGAACTCGCCGCGGAGTCGTCGCCCTTGCGCAGCTTGGACGGCAGGTCCTTGAGGGCGTCGATGCCCGCGGTGAGCGGGGCGACGGCCTTGGAGAGCGTGGGGTCGCCCTTGGCGTTCCTGGACGCGGCCTTGAGGCGGTTGTACGCGAAGGTGCCCGCGAGGCCCGCCTTGATCAGCGCGAACGTACGGCCCTTCGCGCCCTTCTTGAACTTGCCGGCCTTCCAGGGCTTCACGATCCACTGGTAGGTGGCCCCGGCCGCGAGTCCCGCGTTCGCCACGAAGCGGGTCTTGGCGAGCTTCTGCTTCTCCGGCGAGCTACTGGGGGTGGCGGCGGCCACCACGGCGGCGGTGTCCTTCGCCGTGCCGCTGCCACAGGCGGTGGTGCCGACGAACAGGGTGCAGCTGAGAGTGAGCGCCACGAGCAGGCGCCGTATGTGTACGGGCACGAGGTCCTCCGGGGGTGAACGGTCCTCCCGGGCGACCCGGGAGTCACGGCTCCACCAGCAGCCTCACCCCGTCCTCGCGGCTCCGCCACCCGGGTGAGCCCAATCGGGGCAGAACCCTTGTCCCGTACGGGTTTCAAGGGTGTCAGGAGGGCTACCCGCAGACCATGTCCCCTCGATATCGCAACGGTTCCAATCAGGCGGGGACGGTCATCGCGATCGTCGCGGACATCATGGCCGTCATCCTCGGTCTCTGGATCCTGTTCTACCTACTGGACGCGAACCGCGCCAACGACCTGGTGCAGTTCATCCACGACGCGGCAACCTGGCTGGCCGGTTGGTCGCGCGACCTGTTCACGTTCGACGAGGCGTGGGCGCGCGTCGTGGCGGGCTACGGCCTCGCGGCCGTCGTCTACCTCTTCGTCGGCCACGCCATCGCCAACCGGATGCACCGCCACTGAGGGCCGGTGGGCCCGGAGTGCTGTGCTACTCGCAGCAGTCCGGGTTCAGGCCCGTCGGGAGGCGTTCGCCGCTGAAGACCGCGCAGGTGGGCTCGTGGGCGGCGGGGGGGGGGGCGGCGCGGGGGAGGGGACCCGCGGGGGGGGGGGGGGTGT
>NZ_JBEXDZ010000257.1:0-8629 GCF_040606085.1 Streptomyces sp. NPDC005485
GCCTCCACCGGAGGCGGGCCCTTGCGGTTCATCACCGTGCCGGACTAAGCGATGGTCCACTGCTCCGGCCCGCATGTCTGGTGCGTGCCCTCGACGATGCACAACCGGACCGCGAGGTACGTGTTCTCCGTCATGTTGTCCGTGATGTCCCCAGTGCAGTACCCGGCGCTGTGGCCCCGGGTGGATGCCATGACCTTCCACGTCGCGGTGGAGCCGTTGAACTTCCGATGGACCTCGATGCCCTTGCCGTCGGCGTTTCTGTCGCACGCCGAGAAGGAGTCACCGGGAGCTCCGTTGACCGGGTCGGCTCTGAAGTAGCCCTGGCCACGCATGGAACCGTCACGGATCAGGTCCAGGTAGACGTCGTCCTGCAGCAGGTCCGTTCGCCACTGATCGGCCGCGAAGGCCGGGCTGTTCGTGACGAGCACAAGGCCGAACGCTCCCGCGGCGGCCATCAACACCGTCGTCGTCGACCTGAGTGCGCGCTTCATGTGATCCCCTCCCTGGGCGGCGCAACAGCCGCCCTTCGAAGAGGGATCGTATGAGTGAGCGATTGCCGTGGCTAGAGTGATCACAGGGCAGTTGAGGCACCAACTGAGACGGAAGGGGCCCCTCCGAGCAGGAGGGGCCCCTTCCGTTCGTCCTGGCCGGCTTCTAGCGCAGACGCGCCATCAACGCGTGCTCCACCAGCGTGATCAGTGCCGACTTGGCGTCGGCGCGGTGCCGGGCGTCCGTCGTGATGATCGGGGTGTCGGGGCCGATCTGGAGGGCTTCACGGACCTCGTCCGGGTTGTAAGGCTGGCTGCCGTCGAAGCCGTTCAGCGCGATGACGAACGGCAGCCCGCTGTTCTCGAAGTAGTCGACCGCGGGGAAGCAGTCGGCGAGACGGCGGGTGTCCACCAGGACGATCGCGCCGATGGCGCCGCGGACCAGGTCGTCCCACATGAACCAGAAGCGGTCCTGACCGGGGGTGCCGAACAGGTACAGGATCAGGTCCTGGTCGAGGGTGATGCGGCCGAAGTCCATGGCGACGGTGGTCGTCGTCTTGTCTCCGGTGTGGGTGAGGTCGTCGATGCCCGCGGAAGCGGACGTCATGACGGCCTCGGTGCGCAGCGGGTTGATCTCCGAGACGGCGCCGACGAACGTGGTCTTGCCCACGCCGAAGCCGCCCGCCACCACGATCTTCGCGGACGTGGTGGAGCGGGAAGGCCCTCCGCTAGAGCTTGCGAAGTCCACTGAGCACCCTTTCGAGCAATGTCACGGCTGGCTGGCCGCCGGCGCTCTCGTCGCCGCCGGGCTGATGAATGGCGACCAGGCCCGCCTCCGCCAAGTCGGCGACGAGAATCCTGGCCACACCGAGAGGGATCGTCAGCAGGGCCGAGATCTCGGCCACCGACTTGATCTCCCGGCAGAGGTTGCAGATCCGCTGATGCTCGGGCAACTGGCCCTGCATCTGGTGCGGTTGTGCGGTCGTGTGCACCAGCGCCTCGATGGCGAGCTGGTAGCGGGGCCTGGTGCGGCCGCCGGTCATCGCGTACGGGCGCACCAGAGGGTTGTTCGCCGAACCCGCGGGCGACGCTTCGGGGGTGCGTCGCTGCGGCTGCACGGGCTGGATGCGCGGCGCCGGCGGCTGGTCGTACGGCGAAGGGCCGGGGCCCTGCGGTGCGTACGGCTGCTGGCGGCGGTGGCTGGGCGCGGAGGGGAAGTTGTACCGGTTCGGGTTCTGCGAACCGTCACCCTGGCCCTGGCCGGGGCCATAGGACCAGTTGCCCGAAGACGAACCGCCTGGGGGTGTTGCCACTTTCTCCTCCTCCGACTGTGCCGTGCACCCATCACTGTGGGTCCGCGTCTCGAAACCTTATGGCCTCGGGACGCCAAAACGCACCGTCTGTCTGTTAGTTGAGAAGGCTTCCCTGGAGCTCCGAACGGAGATCCGGGGTGAGGACCGTACCTGCACGGTCCACCAACAGAGCCATCTCGTACCCGATGAGACCGATGTCCGCTTCGGGGTGTGCAAGGACTGCGAGCGAGGAACCGTCGGAAACGGACATGATGAAGAGGAATCCTCGCTCCATCTCCACAACTGTCTGATTCACGCTGCCACCCTCGAAGATGCGGGAGGCACCCGCGGTCAGCGAGGTCAGTCCGGACGCGACGGCCGCGAGCTGGTCGGCGCGGTCACGGGGAAAGCCTTCGGACATAGCCAGAAGGAGTCCGTCGGCGGAGACCACCACCGTGTGGGACACCCCGGGGGTGTTGTCCACGAAGTTGGTGATCAACCAGTTCAGGTTCTGTGCCGCCTGGCTCATCGGGCTCACACTAACGCTCCTGGTTGTAGGTGCTGTCAGAGCCGAAGCCCTGACCGTTCGTGTCACTGCTTGCATTGCGTCCCCGCTCCACGCCGCGACGCAGGTTGCTCAGCCTGCCCCGGACGTCCTCGGGAGCGCGGGAGACCTGTGGGCCCCCCTGGGGTGTCGACTCCGCGGTTCCCTCGACCAGGTTGGCCTTGGGCACCCGCCGCGGCAGACCGGAGGAGGTGACCCCGCCCGCCTTGGGCTTCTTGAGCTGCTCGGCGCGCTGCCAGCGGTCGTCGTTGGACGAACGCCAGTCGTCGCTGCCGCTGCCGTTGCCATTGCTCTCCGCGGTCGCCGGGGGAGTCTGCACTCCCCGGTCCGCGGGCCGCTGGCCGTTGCCGTTCACGGCGGCGGAGCCATTGCCGCTCGCGGTGGATCCGCGGCGGGGCAGCCCTGCGTCGGTCAGCGTGTGGCCGGCGGCGGGAGCGGGTCCCGGCCGGTCGAAGCCTACGCGGTCCCGCTCACCCACGTCAGCGACCTGCGCGGGTTCCGCTTCCGGAGCGTACTCGGACCGGTACGGCGTCTGGTACGTGTCCTGCTGCGGCCAGTCGTCCTGGTAGGACGGCTCTTCGAAGCCCGGATACGTCTCCGAGGCGGCACCCTGCGCCGAGGCGGGCTCCTCCTGGACCGGCTCCGCATAACCGGGCTCCGGGTAGCCGCCGTTGGACGGGAAGTACGTCTCGTCGTACGACGGCTGCCGGGGCTCCTCGTACGCCGTCTGCTGGTCGTACGCCGCAGGCTGCTCGGAGTAGGTGCCCTGGCCGTCGTCGTACGCGGGCTGCTGCTGCGCCCCGAAGTCGTCGCGGTAGCCGCCGGGGGCCTCCAGGGCCTCCTGCTGGGGGCCTGCCTGGGCCTCCAGGGCCTGGCGGCGCTCCTCGCGCATCAGCGAGCGGCCCACGGGGTCCAGCTCACGGATGTCGTCCGGGACCTCGTAGCGGCTGTCGTCGAAGCCGAGTTCGGCGGCCGTGCGCATCGGCTGCTGGGACGTGAAGTTCTCGGCCTGGAAGGCCGGCTGCTGCGGTTCCGGGACGATCTGCGAGACGGTGAAGTCGTCGCGCTGGATCTCGCCGCCGCCGCCACCGTGGGTGATGGCGTCGGGGAGCATGACGAGCGACGTCGTACCGGCCTGCTCGCCCGAGGGGCGCAGCTGGACGCGGATGCCGTGCCGGTCCGACAGGCGGCCGACCACGAACAGACCCATGCGCTGCGAGATCGCGGCGTCCACGGTCGGCGGGTTGGCCAGCTTGTGGTTGATGTCCGCGAAATCCTCGGCGGTGAGGCCGATGCCCTTGTCGTGGATCTCGACCATGATGCGGCCGTCGGGCAGCCGGGTCGCGGTGACGCGGACCTTGGTCTGCGGGGAGGAGAACGTGGTGGCGTTCTCCAGGAGCTCGGCGAGCAGGTGCACGAGGTCGGTCACGGCGCGGCCGTGGATCTCGGCCTCCGGGACGCCCGACAGCTCGATGCGCTCGTACTGCTCCACCTCGGAGGAGGCGGCACGCAGCACGTCCACGAGGGGCACCGGCTGGTCCCAGCGGCGGCCGGGCTCCTCGCCCGCGAGGACGAGGAGGTTCTCGCCGTTGCGGCGCATACGGGTCGCGAGGTGGTCCAGCCGGAAGAGGTTCTCCAGCTGGTCCGGGTCGGCCTCGTTGTTCTCCAGGTCGGTGATCAGGGTCAGCTGGCCCTCGATCAGCGACTGGTTGCGGCGCGAGAGGTTGGTGAAGATCGCGTTGATGTTGCCTCGCAGGAGGGCCTGCTCGGCGGCCAGTCGTACGGCCTCACGGTGGACCTGGTCGAAGGCGCGGGCGACTTCGCCGATCTCGTCCGTGGTGGTGATCGGGATGGGCTGCACGCGGGTGTCGACGCGGCCCGGGTCGGTGCGCGAGAGCTGGTCGACCAGCATCGGCAGACGCTGCTCGGCCACGCCGAAGGCCGCGTTGCGCAGCTGGCGCATCGCGCGGCTCATCTGGCGGGCGACCATGCCGGCCAGGATGAACGCGGCGAGCAGGGCGACCACGACTACGGCACCGGTGACGAAGGTGGACTGCTTGGCGTCGTCGGCGATGCCGGCGGCCTCGGTCACGGCCTTGTCGGCGAGATCCGACTCGATCTGGCGGTAGGCGTTGTACTTGGCCGTGTTGACCGCCCACCAGTTGTCACGGGTGACGCCCAGGGTGGCGATCGCGGCGCGGTCCGCGGGAGCCGTCGTCTTGAGGCCCGCGAGGTACTTGACCATGGTGGCCGGGTCGGCGGGCGGCGCGACGTAGGACGGGTTGGCCTTCTTGGCGGCCGCGGCCTGGGCGGCGCCGTCCTCCTTGATCTTCAGCGCGGCGGCGTCGAGCTTGTCCGCGTCGGCCTGGGTGCCACCGCCGCGGTACTCCTCGATGGCGATGCCCTCGAGGTAGGCGTACGAGGCGAGGGCGGTGCGCTGGGTGGCGAAGCTGCCTTCACCGGGGCCGGGCTTGGTCAGCAGGTGCATACCGATGGACCGCTCCAGCGACAGGCCCGCCTTGGCGAGCGAGATCGCGTAGACGGTACGGCCGTAGCTGGTGATGTTTCCGGTGCCGAGGCCGAGCTCGTTGGAGAACTCCATCAGCGGGTGCTGGATGGCGACGTAGCCCTCTTCGGTCTGCACACCGGGAAGGTCGCTGGTGTACGCGCGCTTGCGGAGCGTGTCGAGGCCGGGCTCGACCTTGCGGAAGACGGCGAGACGCCGCACCAGGTTCGCCTTGTCCGGCATGCTCTGGGCGGCTTCGTCGAAGGCGTCGGCGGCCGCGTCCGTGGCCGCGCGGGCCTTGACGACGGTCGCGTTCTTCTGGCCCTTGCCCTCCAGCAGGGGAGCGGCGGTGATGTCGCGCTCCTGGTAGAGGCGGTCGCCGTAGTCCAGGGCGGCGCGGACCAGGCGCGCGGTGTTCTCCGCGTCCTGCGCTTCCTGCCAGGTGTCGATCGAGCCCTTCACCTGGAAGCCACCCATGACAAGGCCGACCACGACGGGTATGAGCAGGATCGCGTTCAGCCGGGTCGGTACGCGCCAGTTGCGCGGGGAGAAACGGCTGCCGCTGGGCGCGGGTGCCGCCATGGGCTCCGGGCCGGGCATCTGTGCGGGCGCCGCTCCGCGCGGCGGCGGGGTGAAGTTGCCCCGTGCCGACGGCTCGGGACCGTTCTTGCTTCGCCTCACTCGACCAACAACCTCTCGGCGTCGGCACCTACGTTGTGCCGCGGTGTCTGCCAGCGCCCTTGTCTTCCGGGCCGATCAGCCGCCCTAGCTACTGGGCAGTTCAGCGCATTCCAGCACGTCAGGCGGCGCCGTTCCAAACACTCGGAACCGAGGATTCCGAGTGACGTAAGCCCTAGATAAAACGGTCATAAAGAGCGAGCCCCGCCAAAAGGCGGGGCTTTTGTGAGCACAGCGACACCGGGTGACCGCGATGCGTGTCTGTGCCAGTGAAATTCTCTGTCGAAATGTTATGAACACTGTGGCCGACCGTGTCAAACGACACAGCCGGCTCCAGTGCGTCTACGACAACTGCCGTATGGCGCTGCCGACTTGGCTGACGACTCGGACGAGAGCGGGGTGCGGGCTATCTCAGACGAGCCATGAGGGCGTGCTCGACCAGCGTGATCAGGGCACTCTTCGCATCCGCGCGGTGCCGGGCATCCGTCGTGATGATCGGGGCGTCCGGACCGATCTGGAGCGCCTCGCGCACCTCTTCGGGGTTGTACGGCTGGTGTCCGTCGAAGCCGTTGAGGGCGATGACGAAGGGCAGGCCCGAGTTCTCGAAGTAGTCGACCGCGGGGAAGCAGTCGGCCAGACGCCGGGTGTCCACCAGGACCACCGCGCCGATGGCGCCGCGGACCAGGTCGTCCCACATGAACCAGAAGCGGTCCTGACCCGGCGTACCGAAGAGGTACAGGATCAGGTCCTGGTCGAGGGTGATGCGGCCGAAGTCCATGGCGACGGTGGTCGTCGTCTTGTCTCCGGTGTGGGTGAGGTCGTCGATGCCCGCGGAAGCGGACGTCATGACGGCCTCGGTGCGCAGCGGGTTGATCTCCGAGACGGCGCCGACGAACGTGGTCTTGCCCACGCCGAAGCCGCCCGCCACCACGATCTTCGCGGAGGTGGTCGCCCGACCTCCGTCAGAGCTTGCGAAGTCCACTGAGCACCCTTTCGAGCAGTGTCACGTCCGGTGCACCGCCGTTGTTCTCGTCGCCGCCAGGCTGGTGAATGGCGACGAGTCCGGCCTCGGCGAGGTCCGCGACAAGGATCCTGGCCACGCCCAGGGGCATGGACAGGAGGGCCGACACCTCCGCGACCGACTTCACTTCGCGGCAGAGATGGCAGATGCGCTGGTGCTCGGGGAGCAACCCCATCAGCTGGGCCGGGTCGGCCGTGGTGCTGATCAGCGCCTCTATGGCGAGCTGGTATCGCGGCCGGGTCCGGCCGCCGGTCATCGCATACGGACGTACCAGCGGCTGGTCGCCCTCATCCTCGTACGTATGCGCGTACGGATCATGAGAGGCGTTGGGCGGGGTCATGAATCCTCCGGGCGGGACAGCAAGTCGGTCAGTCGTGCCGTCTGTTGAGGCCGGTGGGGGGATTGTGGCGGCCGGACGGTGATTTCGTGCTGTGGGTAGAACCCAGGAGCGTCAGTGGAGCAGACTTCCCTGTAGTTCGGCGCGCAGGTCCGGCGTGAGCACTGCGCCCGCGCGGTCGACGAGCAGTGCCATCTCATAGCCGACAAGGCCGATGTCGCACTCCGGGTGGGAGAGGACCGCGAGGGACGATCCGTCCGAGACGGACATCAGGAAGAGAAAGCCGCGCTCCATCTCGACGACCGTCTGCGCGACCGTGCCGCCCTCGAAGATCCGGGAGGCCCCGGCCGTCAGCGAGGTCAGACCGGAGGCGACGGCGGCGAGCTGGTCGGCGCGGTCACGGGGGAAACCTTCGGACATAGCCAGAAGGAGTCCGTCGGCGGAGACCACCACCGTGTGCGACACCCCGGGGGTGTTGTCCACGAAGTTGGTGATCAACCAGTTCAGGTTCTGTGCCGCCTGGCTCATCTGGCTCAACTAACGCTCCTGCTGGTGAGTGGGGCTGGGGAAGCTGCCGGTCTGGCCGGTACCGGCCTGGCGACCCTGCTGGATGCCCCGACGGAGATTGGTCAGCCGGCCGCGTACGTCATCAGGCGCACGCGAGACCTGCGGACCGGGTTGGTGCTGTTGCTGCTGAGCCGTGCCGGCGACCAGGTTGGCTCGCGGGACTCGGCGCGGCAGGCCGGAGGTGGTGACTCCGCCCGCCGACGGCTGACGGACGCGCTCGGCCTGTCGGACGAGATCGTCGTTGGGCGAGGTGCGCCAGGAGGAAGAACCAGGACCGGCGCCGGGGGCGGCTGCCGGTGCGGCCGCCGGCCGCTGGGGAGCTACCGGGGGCGCCGACTGCTGGGGAGCCTGACCGGAGCCCTGCGCGCCGTTGTCCCGGCCGCCGTTGCCCTGGCTGCCGTTGCTCTGGCCGTGCTGAGCCTGGCCGTTCTGGCCCGGCTGACCGCCCTGACCGTTCTGGCCGTGGAACCAGTTCGTCTCCAGGGTGTCGTACAGCGGCGTACGCCCGTCGCCGGGGCCCGCCGGCGGCAGTGCCTCGGGCTCCTGCGGACGCGTGGGCCGCTGCTGCGGCGCCTGCGGACGCTGCGGGGACGGCGGCCGGGGGGCGCCGAAGTCGGCTCCGTCCCGTGCGCCGTTGACCTGCGGACGCTCGAACTGGCCGGTGGAGGACGGGTCCTGGCCGTTGCCGTAACCGGGCCGGGCGAACTGGCCGGTGGACGACGGGTCCTGGGAGGCGCCGTAGCCGGGCATCGCGAACTGTCCCGTGGAGGACGGGTCCTGGCTCGCCGGAGTGGAAGAGGGGCCGAAGAGATCCGGACGGACGAACTGGCCGGTGTTCTGGCCGTTGTTCTGCCCAGGGTTGTTCCCGGAGTTGTGCGGTGCGTTCTGCGGCGGACGCGGGGCGTCGAAGTCCGGGCGGGCGAACTCGGACGTGGCGCCCGGGCCCTGCCGGTCGTCGATCCGCGGCAGCCGTGAGGTGGCGTCGGGCTCCTCGTGACCGCGAGGCGTGTCGAGAGAGGCACGCGGCACGGGCGGCAGCGCGTTGTCGTCGCTCCAGCTCGGCCGCGGCTGCGCGTCGGCACCCGGCAGCTCGGCGCGCGCGCGTAGTTGGGCGCGTGGTGCAGGTCCTTCGAGGCGAGCCGCACCGGATCGGACATGACGCCGGTGCGCTCGTC
>NZ_JBEXDZ010000258.1:0-8566 GCF_040606085.1 Streptomyces sp. NPDC005485
CGCGCACGGGACGGCCGCCCACACCTCGTCGGCGCCGACCCCGGCGCGCTCCAGGGCGCGGCGGGCGCAGGCGGTGACGGCGGCGCCCGGGTCGTCGTCGATGTCGACGCGGGTCTCGACGCTCAACACCGCGGCCAGCGGTGGGCGTTCGGCGCTGCCCGCGTGCTCGACCAGGAAGAGGCCGCAGCCCTCACCGAGCAGCGCGGCCTCGTCGCCGGGCGCGGCAGCGGTGTGCTCGATCCAGGCGTGGGCGGCGGAGAACTCCTCGGCGGAGCCCACGAGGTACTTGGTCGCGCGGCCCTGACTCATCAGGCGGCGCGCGTAGTTGAGGGCGAGCAGTCCGCTGGCGCGGCCCCCGGCGACCGTGGTGTTCGGGCCCTTGAGACCGTGCCGGATGGCGGTGGCGCCGGCGGCGTGGTTGAGGCTGCCGAAGGGGATGCGGCCCGCGTCGACGTAGAAGGGGCGCTCGTTGGTGTACGACTGGCGCAGGAAGTCGGTGACGTTCTCCAGGCTGCCCATGCTGATGCCGAGGACGACGCCGGTCTTGTCGTCGGTCTCCACCGCCGGGTTGCCCTCGGCGTCCAGGAGCAGGCCGTCGGAGGCGACCAGGGCCAGCGCGGTGAGCCGGTCCATCTTGGCCGTGCCCTTCTTGCCGAGCAGGCCCTGGATGTCGAAGCCGGGCACGGTGCACACGTCGGAGGAGGGCAGCGGGCCGAGGCCCGCGTCCGCCTTCACGGCCGCCTTGGCGCCGCCGCGCACGCCCGCGGCGAACTCCGTACGGCCGAGGCCGTACGGCGAGACGGCCGACCATCCGGTGATGACGAGCGTCTGGGGCGGCAGCGGGGCCGCCGGGGTGGCGCTTGCGGTGGTCATGGTCGGACTCGCTCCCCGTACATGCCGAGAATCAGGATGGCGTTGTTGCCCGCGAAGGCGCTGGAGTTGTTCTGCACGATCCGGACGTCCGCGTCGACCGCCTTGTTGGGCACGACGTCGAGCGGGCACTCCGGGTCGGTCTCCATGTGGTTGATGGTGGGCGGGATGAACCCGTGCTCGATGGCGAGCCCGCAGGCGATGGCGCCGAGCGCGCTGGCCGCACCCATCGAGTGGCCGAGCATCGACTTCACCGCGACGGTGCGCGGCGGTGTGTCGCCGTACACGTCGAGGATGGCGGCCGACTCGGTACGGTCGTTGGCCTTGGTGCCGGTGCCGTGCGCGGAGATGAAGTCGATCTCCTGCTCCTTGACGCCGGCGTCGTCGAGGGCGAGGCGGATGCCGCGCGCGATGCCGTCGCGGTCCGGGGCGGTGGGGTGGTTGGCGTCGCAGCTGAGGCCGTAGCCGAGGACTTCGGCGTAGATGTGCGCGCCGCGTGCGAGCGCCGACTCCAGGCTCTCCAGGACGAGGATGCCCGCGCCCTCGCCGGTGAGGATGCCCTTGCGGTCCTTGTCGAAGGGGCGCACCACGTCCGGGGTGAGCGCGCCGAACCGCTTGAAGAGGGCGAACGCCTTGCGGCACACGGCGTCGGCGCCGCCGCACAGCGCGATGTCGACGTCGCCGGAGCGGATGGCGTCCAGGCCGTAGCCGATGGAGTAGTTGCCGGCCGCGCAGGCGGTGGTGATGGTCGTGGGCTCCACGTTCGGCATGCGCAGCTCGCGGGCGATGACGGTGGTCAGGCGGCCCGCGTTGATCCGGCGGGACAGCACCGGGTCCATCGCCTCGGGGTCCCCGGCGGCGATCTCCTGCTCCACCAGGACGCCGATGTCGTGCGACTCCCCGTCGGTGGTGCCGACGCTGATGACGGCCTGCCGTTCGCCCAGGTCGGCCTCGGTCAGCCCGGCGTCCTCGACGGCCATCCGGGCGGCGGCGACGGCGTACTGCCCGGCGCGGCCCATGTCGTCGAGAGGTACGTTGCGGATCCAGCGCTCCGGCTCGAAGTCGGGGACCTCGCAGGCGATGTTCTGGCCGAACCCCTCGGTGGCGAAGCGGGTGATCGGCCGTGCGCCGGAGCGGCCGGCCCGCAGCCCCGCCGTGTACTCCTCGACGCCCGTGCCGATGCTGGAGATCGCCCCGAAGCCGGTGAGGACGACCCTGCGGCGACCCGTCGGCGCGGGGATCGGGGGTGCCGCTGGTGACTGTGCGGTGGACATGGGACTCCTTAAGCGGTGGGATGCCTGGAGGTGGGGGAACCGGAGCCGGAACCCGCGCCCGTCACCAGCCGGCGGCCTCGGCGGTCACCTGGTAGGTGGCTTCCACGTTCACCATCTTGGGAAGCTCGTTCATGTCGATGACGATGGAGTACTCCATCTCCAGGGCGCTGAGGACATCGATGAGCTTGAGCGAGTCGGCGCCCAGCTCGTCGATGAAGAGCGCGGTGTCCGAGAGCTCGTCGACCTCCATGTCGATGTTCTCGGCGACGATTTCCTTGATACGGGTGAGACGCTCGGGCGCCACCGTCGTCATGCTCGTTCCTCCGTTTTGACAGGTCTCGCGAATTTCCTGAATTGCTTCTCGAAGAAAAAGTAGTCAGCGCCGATGACGGGTCGATGACGTCCAACTGACTGCTCACTGACGGCCGTTGCCGCGCGCTACCCCACGGCCCGGCGGAAGCCCCGCACGCTGCCCGCCACCGCGATGACCAGCAGCGCCGACAGGGTGATGGCGGTGACCAGACCGGGGTGGTGGGACGGGAATCCGCCGCCGGCCGCGCCCGCCGGGTCATTGCCCCACAGCCGTCGGCAGGTGGTGATGACGGAGGTGACGGGGTTCCATTCGGCCACCGGCCGCAGCCATCCGGGCAGCCCGCCGACACCGACGTACGCATTGGAAAGGAAGCTG
Organism: Streptomyces sp. NPDC005485; assembly: GCF_040606085.1. NCBI lineage: Bacteria > Bacillati > Actinomycetota > Actinomycetes > Kitasatosporales > Streptomycetaceae > Streptomyces > Streptomyces sp. NPDC005485. The sequence continues at coordinate 2,833 of NZ_JBEXDZ010000258.1, forward strand.
AAGACGACAAGGACGAGTGCGCCCGTGCCGTCAATGGCCTCGACGTTTTTCTGGGTGGTGCCGAGCAGAATGCCGACCCACAGCATGGTGTAAATGAAGGCGAGCAGGACGCCGAATCCGGCGGCGGTGCGCAGCAGTCCCTCGTGCGGCCGCCAGCCGACGCCGAGGCCGACCAGCGACACCGCCGTCAGGCTGACCACGCCGACGAACAGGTCGGACAGGGTGCGGCCGATGAGTACGGAGCTCGGTGCGATCGGCAGCGAGCGGAACCGGTCCACCAGGCCGTGCTGCAGGTCGAGTGCGACGCCGATGGCGGTGGGACCGACGCTGGTCAGGCCGACCTGGATGGCGATGCCCGCCATGATGAAGTCCTCGTAGGCGACGCCGCCGGGGACGTTCATGGAGTTGCGGAAGAGGTAGCCGATGGCGATCAGCATCACCAGCGGATTCATCGTGACCAGCACGAGCCGCCCGGGCGAGCGGCGCAGATGCGTCAGATGGCGTCCGGCCAGGGCGAGGGTGTCGCCGAGGTAGCCGAGCAGTGCGCCCCTGGACTCCGCGGCGCGGACGGGCGTACGACCGCCGGGCGCGGTGGCGGTGGCCGTGGTCATCGCTGGACCTCCTTCTTCCGTCCCGCGCCCGTGAGGTCGAAGAACACGTCGTCGAGCGTGGGCCTGCGGATCTCGAAGCCGACGGTTTCCACGCCCTTGTCACTCAGGGCCGTGGCGGCGCGCGCGACTTCGTCGAGGCCGCCGTCGGCGAGGTGCACGGAGACGCGGGCGGTGGCCTCGTCGGCGACCGGGGGCTGGGGGCCGCCGAGCGTGGCGAGGGCGGCTACCGCGTCGCCGAGGCTCTCCGGGCGGGCCACGGTGACCTCCAGGCGCTCGCTGCCGACCTGGCGCTTGAGGGACTCGGGGGTGCCCTCGGCGATGACCCGGCCGGCGTCGATCACGGCGATGCGGTCGGCGAGTTCGTCGGCCTCCTCCAGGTACTGGGTGGTGAGGAGGATGGTCACGCCGTCGGCGACCAGGGCGCGCACCACGTCCCACAGGACGGCCCTGCTGGTGGGGTCGAGGCCCGTGGTGGGCTCGTCGAGGAAGAGCACCTCGGGTTCACCGATGACGCAGGTGGCGAGGTCGAGGCGGCGGCGCATACCGCCCGAGTAGGTGCCCACGGGCCGGTCGGCGGCCTCGGTGAGCTCGAACCGGTCGAGCAGTTCGGCTGCGCGGCGGGCCGCTCCGCGCCGCCCGAACCGCAGCAGCTTGGCGAGCAGGACCATGTTCTCGCGGCCGGTGAGGAGTTCGTCGACGGCCGCGTACTGTCCGGCGAGGCCGATGCGCCGCCGTACTTCCTTGCTCTGGCGCACCACGTCGTGCCCGGCGACGGTGGCCCGGCCGCCGGACGGGTCGACGAGGGTGGCCAGGACGCGGACGGTGGTGGTCTTGCCGGCGCCGTTGGGGCCGAGCACGCCGAGGACGGTGCCGGCGGGCACCGACAGGTCGATGCCGTGCAGGGCCGTGTGGGTGCGGTATTTCTTCTGCAGCCCCTCGGCGAGGATCGCGATGTCGGACGAGGACACGCTCATCCCGCCTGACGCTGAAGGCTGAGCGGGCGCATGTCCGTCCAGTTGCTCTCGACGTACGCGACGGCGGTGGCGCGGTCGCTCGCTTCGAGCTTCACCTGCCAGCCGTCGGGCACGGCGGCGAAGGACGGCCACAGGGAGTGCTGCCCCTCGTCGTTGACGAGGACGAGGAACGTGCCGTCTTCGCTGTCAAAGGGGTTGGCCATGACGGTTCTCCAGATCTCGGGTCGTGGTGCGGATACGTGCGTGGAACGCGTACGCGCAGAGGTGTGCGGGTCGGTGTGGGGTCAGGTGAGTGGGGACGGCGGCGTCCGCCGGGCCGCGGCCAGGGCGGCGAGATCGCGCTCGACGGTGCGTGCGATGACTCCCGCCGGGTCCGGGCGCAGCATCTGCTGGTGGCCGCAGTCCACGTCGTGCCGGTCGAGGCCGGCTCCGAGGTGCGGCTCCCAGCTCTTGGCCTTCAGGGCGCGCTCGTCGGGGGTGAGGCGGTCCGCGGCGCTGTCGCCGGTCGCGAGGAACAGCGTCATGGCGCAGCCGTCGAAGCGTCCCGGGGTGAAGCGCTGGAACAGTTCCAGGTTGTTGCGCATGACCTTCAACAGCCGCTCCAGGGTGGCCTGTTCGAGGGCGGCCAGCGGTCCGCCGGAGCGGGCGAGGTGTGCGGCGACGGCCTCCGGGGTGAGCTGCCCGAGCCCGGCCGCGTCGACGCCTGCCTCCGCGAGGAACTCGGCGAGGAACTCCTCGTCGGCCGGGCGGACGCCGTCCGCGTCGTCGGGGTAGGCGTCCAGGTTCGCCAGGTACGCCACCTCCTCGCCCGCCTCGCGCAGCCGTACGGCCATCTCGTGGGCGACGACACCGCCGTAGGACCAGCCGAGCAGGTGGTAGGGGCCCTCGGGCTGGATGCTTCTGATCCGGTCCAGGTAGTCGTCGGCGACCTCGCGCAGGTCGCGGGGCAGCGGGTCCGCGGCGCCGAGGCCGCGTGCCTGGAGGGCGTGGACGGGCTGTTCTGCGTCCAGGTGCTCGGCGAGCGCGGCGAAGGGGATGCCGAAGCCGAGGCCGCCGTGCACGCAGAACAGCGGGGGCCTGCTGCCGGCGGTGCGGATCGGCAGGACGGGCCCGAGCAGGTCGAGTCCCTCGCCCGCCGTGTCCGCGCTCGCGGCGAGGGCGTCCAGGGTGCGGTGCTCGAAGACCGCGGCGAGGCTGATCCGCAGCCCGGCGCGGGCGGCGGTGTTGACCAGCCGGATGGCCTTCAGGCTGTCACCCCCGAGGTCGAAGAACCCGTCGTCCGGGCCGACTTGGCCGATGCCGAGGACCTCTTGGACGGCCGCGCACAGCAGCTTCTCCCGGTCGGTGCGGGGCGGGCGCGAGGCGTGGGTGCCGGGCGCCTTCGTGGGACGGTCGGGCGCGGGCGGCAGGGCCTTCACATCGAGCTTGCCGTTGGCGTTGAGCGGCAGTTCGGGCAGCGGGACATAGCCGGCGGGCACCATGTAGTCGGGCAGCGAGAGCGCCAGGTGGCGTTGCAGGGCGGCCGGTTCGGGGGCGGCGCCGGGCGCGGGCACGACGTAGGCGACCAGGCTTCGGGGGCCGCCGCCGGGTGCGGCGGGGGCCAGGACGGCGGCGCGGGCGACGGCCGGGTGGGCGGCCAGGACGCGTTCGATCTCGCCGAGTTCGATGCGGTAGCCGCGGATCTTCACCTGCTGGTCGGCGCGGGCGACGTAGTCGATGCGCCCGTGCGCGTCCCAGCGGACCAGGTCGCCCGTCCGGTACATCCGGGCGCCCGCCGGCCCGAAGGGACTGGCGACGAACCGCTCGGCGCTCAGCGCGGGCCGGCCGAGGTAGCCGCGGGCCAGGCCCTCGCCCGCGAGGTACAGCTCGCCGACCACACCGCGCGGGACGGGCCGCAGTGCCTCGTCGAGGACGTAGGCGCAGGTGTCCCCGATGGGCAGCCCGATGGGAACGGAGACTCCCGACTCGCCGGTCTCGGCGGTGTCCTGGAGGGTGGCGAAGGTGGTGGTCTCCGTCGGCCCGTACACGTTGAACACACGGGTGCCGGGCAGCGCGGCCCGCAGCCGTCGCAGGTGCTCCCCGGAGTGCGCCTCGCCGCCGGTGAGCAGTGTCCGCAGCGGGGCGAGGGCGCCGGGCCGGGTGTCGGCGACGGTGTTGACGAACTGCGTGGTGAGGAACGCGACCGTCACCTCCGCCCGGCCGAGGAACGCCTCCAGGGCCTCGGGGTCGGCGGGCCCCGGCGGGCTGACCGCCAGGCGCGCTCCGTGGGTGAGCGGCCCCCAGATCTCGAAGGTGGAGGCGTCGAAGGCGACGGGCGCGAAGTACAGGAAGGTGTCGTCCCGGCCGAGTTGCAGGCCCGGCAGTCCGTGCACCAGGCGTACGGCGGCGCGGTGCGGGACGGCGACGCCCTTGGGCCTCCCGGTGGAGCCCGAGGTGTAGATGACGTACAGCAGGTCGTCGGGGTCGATATGCACGGCGGGCGGCGGGCCGGCGGGCAGCGCGGCGAGCGCGGAGCGCGTGCCGGGCGCGTCGAGGACGACACGGGCGATGTCCGCGCCCAGGTCCGTGAGGCCGTCGGCGAGGGACTCCTGGGTCAGCAGCAGGCGGGCGCCGCTGTCCGCGAGCATGTCGCGGACCCGCTCGCGCGGGTAGGAGGGGTCGACGGGCAGATAGGCGGCGCCGGTCCTGGCGATCGCCAGCAGGGCGGTCACCACGGCGGGGCCGCGCTCCAGACGGAGGGCCACGAAGTCACCTCGGCCGACGCCCCGGTCGGTGAGGAGGCGGGTCAACCGGTTGGCTGCGGCGTCCAGTTCGGCGTACGTCGTGGTGACGAGCCGGTCGGGGGCGCCGGGCTCGGTGTGGACGAGGGCCACGGCGTCGGGGGTGGCGGTGATGTGCCGGGCCACCAGGTCCGTGATCGTGGTGTCGGGCGCGCCGAGGCGGTGGGTACCGCGGGCCAGGAGCTCGGTGCGCTCGGCGGGGTCGAGGATGTCCAGGCGCGACAGCGGCCGGTCGGGCTCGGCGAGCGCGGCGGTCAGCAGCCGCAGGTAGGCGTCGGTGACCCGGCGGGCGGTCGCGGCCTCGAAGAGGTCGGTGCTGTACTCCACGGTGAGCGAGAGCCGCGGTTCGCCCGCCTCCGGGCCGGCCACCGCTTCCGTCTCCTCGACGACCTGGAAGAACAGGTCCCACTTGGCGGTGCCCTCGGGCACCCGCTCGGGGGAGACGGAGACGCCCGGGCCGGCGGCCCTGGCGTCCGCACCCTGCGCGCCGGCTGTCTGCTGGAAGCCCAGCATCACCTGGAACAGGGGATGTCGGGACATCGAGCGTTCCGGGTTGAGGGCCTCGACGAGCTTCTCGAAGGGCACGTCCTGGTGGCGGTAGGCCGCGAGGTCGTGGTCCTTGACGCGTTCGGCCAGGGCGCGCAGGCCGGGGTCGCCGGAGGTGTCGGTGCGCAGGACGAGCGTGTTCACGAACATGCCGACGAGGTCGTCGAGGCGTTCGTCGGTGCGGCCCGCGACGGGGCTGCCGAGCGGGATGTCGGTGCCCGCGCCGAGCCGGGTGAGCAGCGCCGCGAGTCCGGACTGCAGCAGCATGAACACGCTGACGCCCCAGCGTGCCGCCGTCTGCCTGAGCGCACGGCCGAGCGCGTCCGGGACGGTGGCCCGTACGGCGCCGCCCCGGTGGCTGGCCCGGGCGCCCCGGACGAAGTCGAAGGGCAGCGCGAGCTCTTCCGGCAGCCCCTCCAACACGCCGGTCCAGTAGGCGAGTTGGCGGGAGAGTTCGCTGTCGGGGTCGCTGTCCTCGCCGAGCACCTGCCGCTGCCACAGAGCGTAGTCGGCGTACTGCACGGGAAGCGGGGGCAGGGCGGGTGCGCGGCCGGTGCGCCGTGCCTCGTAGGCCTCGGTCAGGTCGCGGGTGAGCGGGGCGAGGGACCAGCCGTCGGCGGCGATGTGGTGGACGACGAGCAGCAGCACGTGCTCGTCGGGGCCGAGCGCGAACAGCCGGGCCCGCAGCGGGACGGACGTCTCCAGGTCGAAGCCGTGTGCCGCCTCGCCCGCCCCCGCGGAGGACCTCGCCGCCTATGTCTCCCGGGGCGTCTCCGTGCGCGCGTACGCCTCGCATGCCGTCGTCCGGCTGTTCGTGCCCGTG
>NZ_JBEXDZ010000259.1:0-8437 GCF_040606085.1 Streptomyces sp. NPDC005485
CCGTTGGCCGCCTCCCCTGGGGTTGGCGACCATCGGCGTCTTCACCGCGTGCTAGAGCACCCGCACCGCACCCGAGGCGGGGTAGCCCGAAAGATCCTGGATGACAACGCCCTTGGAGGGGTTGGCCGCGTCCAGGTACTGGCCGTTACCGATGTAGACACCGACGTGGTACGCCGAACCGGCCGAACCCCAGTACAGGACGTCGCCGACCTGGATGTTGGAGAGCGACACCGGCGTACCGGACGTCGACTGGTCCTGTGAAACGCGCGGCAGGTCGACGCCGACCTGCTTGAACGCCGCCTGCACGAGACCGGAGCAGTCCCACGCGTTGGGGCCGGTGCCGCCCATGACGTAGGCGTCGCCGACCTGCGCCTTGAGGAACGAGATGACCGTCGCGACGCTGCCGCTGGCAGGGGCGGAGACATTCGTGGACGTGGACGTCGACGCGGACGCCGAGGCGGAGAGAACGGTCCGCTCGGAGGAACGCGAGGCGGCCTCGGCGGCAGCAGCCTTGCGAGCGGCCTCCGCCTTCTTCTTCGCCTCAGCCTTCTTCTTGGCGTCGGCGAGGTCCGCCTTGGCCTGCTTGGCGGCCTTCGCGGCGGCCGCGTCGCGCTCGGCCTGCAGCTCGTAGTTCGCCGCGGCCTGCTGTGTGGCGTCAGCGGACTGTGCGACCTGTGCGGCCAGGTCGGCCGTCAGGGCGGGCAGTTCGAGCGTCTGCGTCACGGGCTCGGCTGCGTTCGCCGAACCGGACGCACCGGCGACTGCCAGGGTGCTGAGGACGCCACCGGCAACTCCGGCGCGCATCGCGAGCGTCGACGCGTTGCGGCGGGGCTTCCGGTGGCTGCGTATGTGAGCGGTGTGGGACATGGGTACAACCGGTATCAGGGGCTCCTCCATACCTTCAAGAAACGTGTGGTGCGCCACAGTTGTTCAATCGGCGGCCGAATCTCCCACGCGTCACTCTTTATTGACGCCGTAACGGGCATTGCGGACACAGGTGATCAAGCCCGTGATCATGGCCTTTCATTGTTACGCCCGAATTGCCCGCGTCCTACCACTGGTTGGACCCGGTGGCCAAGCCCGGTTTATTTGGCCCTGCTGTGAATGTGGCGCAGGTCACGGAACGGTCTCCGTGATGGCCGCGTCCCGCGCGTAGGTGGCGGCCGCCCCGCTCGTGAACGCGTGCACGCGTCCACTTCCGTCCACACTTCTCCCTCTGATGTGTGAACGGCCTCCTCTATCAAGGGTTCTGGTCCAGCGCCAATTTGCCCTGAACAACCGCGCCTTGATAATGCAAGACGGCCCCGACCAGCAATGATGAGGCAAAATGTCACCTCTTGGTGATCACTCGACTGCTTCGCGTATGAAGATCACCGCTCATCCGACTTCATGATCCTTCGCCGGGTGGTGGAGATCACAAAGTCCTTGATGGCCCCCGTGTCGCAGATCACAGACCGGCAGGCATAGGATGCGGGGCAGTTGGGCTTGTGACCTGCTTCACATGTACGCGATCTTCGCCAGGACGGGCGGGGTGCGCGGGGCACGTGAACGAGGGATCGGGTCCGACGCATCCGCCAGCAGTCAGTGCCGACTGAGAGGAGCGAGGAGCGGTGAACGCGTATGCGCCCATCCTCGTACTGGGAGCCCTCGGGGCAGGCTTTGCGATCTTCTCCGTGGTCATGGCCACGCTGATCGGGCCGAAGCGGTACAACCGGGCCAAGCTTGAGGCCTACGAGTGCGGTATCGAGCCGACCCCCACGCCGGCCGGCGGTGGGCGCTTCCCCATCAAGTACTACCTGACGGCGATGCTCTTCATCGTCTTCGACATCGAGATCGTCTTCCTCTACCCCTGGGCCGTCACCTTCGACGCCCTGGGTGTTTTCGGGCTCGTGGAGATGCTGCTCTTCGTGCTCACCGTCTTCGTGGCGTACGCGTACGTGTGGCGGCGCGGCGGCCTGGAATGGGACTGAGGGGCCTTTAAGCATGGGACTCGAAGAAAAACTGCCGAGCGGCTTCCTGCTGACCACCGTCGAGCAGGCCGCGGGCTGGGTGCGCAAGGCGTCCGTCTTCCCCGCGACATTCGGACTCGCCTGCTGCGCCATCGAGATGATGACGACCGGCGCCGGGCGCTACGACCTGGCGCGCTTCGGTATGGAGGTCTTCCGCGGGTCACCGCGCCAGGCGGACCTGATGATCGTCGCCGGGCGCGTCAGCCAGAAGATGGCGCCGGTGCTGCGGCAGGTCTATGACCAGATGCCGAACCCCAAGTGGGTGATCTCCATGGGGGTCTGCGCCTCATCGGGCGGAATGTTCAACAATTACGCCATTGTGCAGGGCGTCGACCATATCGTCCCGGTCGACATCTATTTGCCCGGCTGTCCGCCGCGGCCCGAGATGCTGATGGACGCGATTCTCAAGCTCCACCAGAAGATCCAGACCTCCAAGCTCGGCGTGAACGCCGAGGAGGCGGCCCGCGAGGCGGAGGAAGCGGCGCTCAAGGCGCTCCCCACCATCGAGATGAAGGGCCTGCTGCGGTGAGCGACGCGAACGGCAACGGCGCGAGCAACGGGGTGAACCCCGAGAAGGACCTGAGCGCCTCCAACCTCCCCGGCCAGCGTGGTGACGCGGGCGAGGAGATCCGCGTCCAGCGCGGAATGTTCGGCGCCAACAACGGCGGCGACACCTCCGGCTACGGCGGCCTGGTCCGCTCGATCCGGCTCCCGGGTGAGTCCGCCCGCCCGTACGGGGGCTGGTTCGACGAGGTCGCCGACGAGCTGGAGGGCGCCTTGGAGGAACAGGGGCTCGTCCCCGAGAACGCGATCGAGAAGACGGTCGTCGACCGCGACGAGCTCACCTTCCACATCGAACGCGAGTACCTGGTCCGCGTCGCCCAGACCCTGCGCGACGACCCGGCCCTCCGCTTCGAGCTGTGCACCGGCGTCAGCGGAGTCCACTACCCGCACGACAAGGGTCGCGAGCTGCACGCCGTCTACCACCTGCGCTCGATCACCCACAACCGGCTGATCCGCCTCGAAGTCAGTGCCCCCGACGCTGATCCGCACGTCCCGTCACTGGTCCCCGTCTATCCGACGAACGACTGGCACGAGCGCGAGACGTACGACTTCTTCGGCCTGATCTTCGACGGTCACCCGGCGCTGACGCGGATCATGATGCCGGACGACTGGCAGGGCTTCCCGCAGCGCAAGGACTACGCCCTCGGCGGCATCCCCGTCGAGTACAAGGGCGCCCAGATCCCGGCTCCGGACCAGCGGAGGTCGTACTCATGAGCACGCAGACCCCTTCTTCTGCCGCATCCGCCCGTGAGACCACCGAGGGCACCGTATATACGGTGACCGGTGGCGACTGGGACGAGGTCGTCGAGACCGCGGCCAAGTCCGACGACGAGCGCATCATCGTCAACATGGGCCCGCAGCACCCCTCCACCCACGGGGTGCTCCGGCTCATCCTGGAGATCGACGGCGAGACGGTCACCGAGGCCCGCTGCGGCATCGGCTATCTCCACACCGGCATCGAGAAGAACCTCGAGTACCGCACGTGGACGCAGGGCACCACGTTCGTGACGCGCATGGACTACCTGACGCCGTTCTTCAACGAGACGGCGTACTGCCTCGGCGTGGAGAAGCTGCTCGGCATCGAGGACCAGATCCCCGACCGCGCCTCGATCATCCGGGTGCTCCTGATGGAGCTGAACCGGCTCTCCTCGCACCTGGTGTGCATCGCCACCGGAGGCATGGAGCTGGGCGCCACCACGATCATGATCTACGGCTTCCGTGATCGTGAACTCATTCTCGACATCTACGAACTCATCACCGGCCTGCGGATGAACCACGCGTACATCCGGCCCGGCGGTCTCGCCCAGGACCTGCCGCCCGGCGCGGTGGACCAGATCCGCGAGTTCGTGAAGAAGATGACGAAGAACCTTCCCGAGTACGACAAGCTCGCCACCGGGAACCCCATCTTCAAGGCCCGCATGCAGGACGTCGGCTACCTCGACCTGGCCGGCTGCATGGCCCTCGGCGCCACCGGCCCGGTTCTGCGCTCGGCGGGCCTCCCGCACGACCTGCGCAAGGCGCAGCCGTACTGCGGTTACGAGAACTACGACTTCGAGATCCCGACCGCCGACACCTGCGACTCCTACGGGCGCTTCCTGATCCGCCTGGAGGAGATGCGCCAGTCGCTGCACATCGTCGAGCAGTGCCTGGACCGGCTGCAGCCCGGCCCGGTGATGGTCGCGGACAAGAAGATCGCCTGGCCGGCCCAGCTCGCCCTGGGACCGGACGGACTCGGCAACTCCCTCGACCACATCAAGAAGATCATGGGCACCTCCATGGAGGCCCTGATCCACCACTTCAAGCTGGTGACCGAGGGCTTCCGCGTCCCGCCGGGACAGGCGTACGCGGCGGTCGAGTCGCCCAAGGGCGAACTCGGGGTGCACGTCGTGTCCGACGGAGGCACCCGCCCCTACCGGGTCCACTTCCGCGACCCGTCCTTCACCAATCTGCAGGCCATGGCGGCGATGTGCGAGGGCGGCCAGGTCGCCGACGTCATCGTCGCCGTCGCGTCCATCGACCCCGTGATGGGAGGCGTCGACCGGTGACCACCACCCCCGAGGGCGTCAGCCTGGGCATGCCCCAACTGCCCGCGCCCGACTACCCGGACGACGTCCGTGCGCGGCTGGAGACGGACGCGCGCGAGGTCATCGCCCGCTACCCGGACTCCCGCTCCGCCCTCCTTCCGTTGCTGCATCTCGTGCAGTCGGAGGAGGGGCATGTCACGCGCACCGGCCAGCGGTTCTGCGCCGAGATGCTGGGCCTGACCACGGCCGAGGTCACCGCGGTCGCGACCTTCTACTCGATGTACCGGCGCAGGCCGAGCGGTGACTACCAGGTCGGCGTCTGTACCAACACCCTGTGCGCGGTGATGGGTGGCGACGCCATCTTCGAGGCGCTCCAGGACCACTTGGGCATCGGCAACGGCGAGACCACCGACGACGGCAAGGTCACCCTCGAGCACATCGAGTGCAACGCGGCCTGCGATTTCGCGCCGGTCGTGATGGTCAACTGGGAGTTCTTCGACAACCAGACCGTGGCCTCCGCGAAGCATCTCGTCGACGACCTGCGCACGGGAGCACAGGTCGAGCCCACCCGCGGCGCCCCCTTGTGCACGTTCAAGGACACCGCCCGGATCCTGGCCGGCTTCCCCGACACGCGTGAGGGAGCCGTCGAGGCCACCGGCAGCGCGGGACCCGCCTCGCTGATCGGCCTCCGCCTGGCCAAGGGGGAGACCCACCCCGCGCGCGTGGTCCACCCGCGAGGCTCCGGTGCTCCCGAGGACGAGCGGCCGCACGACCCGTCGCCGACCGAGCACCTCAGCTCGCACGACGCGCCGCAGCAGACGTCGGCCTCCGATCCGTCCCACCCGGCGGGTCCTGTCGCCGAGGAGGGGGAGTGATGACCGTGTCCACCCAGTACGGGGGCACCTCACGGCCGGAGGCCGGGGGAGAGACCAGCCCCGAGAAACTGCTCGCGCCGGTGCTGTCGGCCTTCTGGGACGAGGACAAGTCCTGGACGCTGGACGTCTACCGAAGGCACGAGGGATACGAGGGACTGCGCAAGGCCCTCGCCATGTCGCCGGACGACCTGATCGCGTACGTGAAGGAGTCCGGTCTGCGGGGCCGCGGCGGTGCGGGATTCCCCACCGGAATGAAGTGGCAGTTCATTCCGCAAGGAGATGGAAAGCCGCACTATCTAGTTGTCAACGCCGACGAGTCGGAGCCGGGCACCTGCAAGGACATCCCGCTCCTCTTCGCGAACCCGCATAGCCTCATCGAGGGCATTGTGATCGCGTGTTATGCCATTCGGTCGTCGCATGCCTTCATCTATCTGCGCGGTGAAGTGGTCCCAGTGCTGCGGCGGTTGCACGAGGCCGTACGAGAGGCCTACGCGGCGGGCTACCTCGGCGAAGACATCCTTGGCAGCGGGCTCGACCTCCAGCTCACCGTGCACGCGGGCGCGGGCGCGTACATCTGCGGTGAGGAGACCGCGCTGCTCGACTCGCTCGAAGGCCGCCGTGGACAACCGCGGCTTCGTCCCCCTTTCCCTGCCGTCGCGGGCCTCTACGCGTGCCCGACTGTTGTAAATAACGTCGAATCCATCGCGTCAGTTCCCGCAATTCTCCAAAAGGGCAAGGAATGGTTCAGGTCGATGGGAAGCGAGAAGTCCCCGGGCTTCACGCTCTACTCGCTCAGCGGCCATGTCGCCAGCCCCGGCCAGTACGAGGCCCCGCTCGGCATCACACTGCGTCAACTCCTCGACATGAGCGGCGGGATCAGGCCCGGTCACCAGCTGAAGTTCTGGACGCCGGGCGGCTCCTCGACCCCGATGTTCACCGACGAGCACCTCGACGTCCCTCTTGATTACGAAGGAGTGGGCGCCGCGGGTTCCATGCTCGGCACAAAAGCACTCCAGTGCTTCGACGAGACGACCTGCGTCGTACGCGCCGTCACCCGCTGGACCGAGTTCTACGCCCACGAGTCCTGCGGCAAGTGCACGCCCTGCCGCGAAGGCACGTACTGGCTCGTGCAGTTGCTGCGCGACATCGAGGCGGGCAAGGGCGTCATGTCCGACCTCGACAAGCTGAACGACATCGCCGACAACATCAACGGCAAGTCCTTCTGCGCCCTCGGCGACGGTGCCGCGTCGCCGATCTTCTCCTCGCTCAAGTACTTCCGTGAGGAGTACGAGCAGCACATCACGGGCCGCGGCTGCCCCTTTGACCCGGCCAAGTCGACGGCCTGGGCGGACAAGCACACGGAGGTGAACGCATGACGGTGACCACCAGCGCTCCCTCCGGAGGGGGAGAGGCGGCGGTTCCGCCGGAAGATCTCGTCTCGCTGACGATCGACGGCGCCGAGATCAGCGTGCCCAAGGGCACCCTGGTCATCCGGGCCGCCGAACAACTCGGCGTCGAGATCCCCCGCTTCTGCGACCACCCGCTCCTCGACCCGGTCGGCGCCTGCCGCCAGTGCATCGTCGAGGTCGAGGGCCAGCGCAAGCCGATGGCGTCCTGCACGATCACCTGTACGGACGGGATGGTCGTCAAGACGCATCTCACCTCGCCCGTCGCCGAGAAGGCCCAGCACGGTGTGATGGAGCTGCTGCTCATCAACCACCCGCTGGACTGTCCGGTCTGCGACAAGGGCGGCGAGTGCCCGCTGCAGAACCAGGCCATGTCGCACGGCAACTCCGAGTCCCGCTTCGAAGGAAAGAAGCGGACCTACGAGAAGCCCGTCCCGATCTCCACGCAGGTGCTGCTCGACCGTGAACGGTGCGTGCTGTGCGCCCGCTGCACCCGGTTCAGCAACCAGATCGCGGGCGACCCGATGATCGAGCTGGTCGAGCGAGGGGCGCTCCAGCAGGTCGGCACCGGTGAGGGCGACCCCTTCGAGTCGTACTTCTCCGGGAACACGATCCAGATCTGCCCCGTGGGCGCGCTCACGTCGGCGGCGTACCGCTTCCGCGCCCGCCCCTTCGACCTGATCTCCACGCCGAGTGTCTGCGAACACTGCTCCGGCGGCTGCGCGACGCGCACCGACCACCGGCGCGGCAAGGTCATGCGGCGCCTGGCGGCAGCGGACCCCGAGGTCAACGAGGAGTGGATCTGCGACAAGGGGCGGTTCGGCTTCCGGTACGCACAGCAGACCGATCGCCTCACCACCCCTCTGGTCCGCAACGCGGAAGGTGTCCTGGAACCCGCTTCCTGGCCTGAGGCCCTGGAGGCGGCGGCTCAGGGGCTGGGAGGTGCCCGGGGCCGGACCGGTGTCCTGACCGGCGGCCGTCTCACCGTCGAGGACGCCTACGCCTACAGCAAGTTCGCGCGCGTGGCCCTCGACACGAACGACATCGACTTCCGCGCGCGCGTGCACAGCGCCGAGGAGGCCGACTTCCTGGCCGCCCGGGTCGCCGGACGCGGACGGGACCTCGACGGTACGGGGGCCACGTACACCGCGCTGGAGAAGGCGCCCGCCGTCCTGCTCGTCGGATTCGAGTCCGAGGAGGAGGCGCCCGGCGTCTTCCTGCGACTGCGCAAGGCCTGGCGCGCGCACAAGCAGCGGACGTTCTCGCTCGCCACGCACGTGACACGGGGCCTGGAGAAGGCGGGCGGCACGCTGCTGCCCGCCGCACCCGGCACCGAGACCGAGTGGCTGGACGCCCTCGCGAGTGGCGTGGGTCTGGAGGGCGACGGTGCCAGGGCCGCCGAGGTGCTGCGTGCCGAAGGCGCCGTGCTCGTCGTCGGTGAGCGGCTCGCCGCCGTGGCCGGCGGGCTCACCGCGGCCGTACGGGCCGCGTCCGCGACCGGCGCCGAGCTGGTGTGGATTGCGCGCCGGGCCGGTGAGCGCGGCGCGATCGAGGCGGGC